>CAZJUB010000018.1:0-41066 GCA_964549075.1 uncultured archaeon
TGGTATAAAATGCCATATATATAACTGAATCACTTAAGGATTCTATGATCCATCCTTCTCCTTTTGTTAATGGAAACTCTGTACATAATCCTCTTTTCCTAACACAAGGTCGTTTGTCCAACCAATTAAATGTATTCTCAAATGTTTGTCTATATTTTTCTGGAATAATCATCATTTTGTTTAAAGCTTTGAATGCTGTTTCTTTCCACTGTTTATCTCCATAATTGAGAAAGTATTGATCTTGAAGAACAGCTACTATTATCTGCCCCCCACATCTACAAAACGCTTTCTTAGAAGTTTCATAGATTTCTGTGGCTTGATTATCTTCTTTAAGTTTCTTAGCTACGGCATTTTTGGCTTCTTCAACTCTTAATCCTTTGAATTTTCCTGTAATCTCCTTCATAATTCCAGAATAAAATTCATCTTTGTATATAGTCTGAGTAGCTTTTTCGAGTTTTTGTGTATCATCTTGACTTTTTACACCTAACATTTCGCATAATTCTATGGCAGGAAATTCTCCATATCCTTTAACTGAAATTAATGATATAGGTTTGATATTATCTAAACGATCCTTCTTTAATTTATATTTTTCAATTGTAGCTTCATCGTTTTGAAGATCAACTAAGGCTGCGTAATCATAAGGTGCATGTGCTGGTACACTGTAAACTACACCAGTAGCATGGTCTGTATCAACAAAAGTTGCTGGATATATAGGAATTCTTGCACCAGTTATTGGTACTGAAACTTCTTCATCGACAAATTCCTTTCCTTTAATCTCCTTAATTACTATAATTTTATGATCTTGTTCTCTGAGCTTATTTGTTGCTTCTTTAGATACTATCCATTTCTCGTCATCAATACTAATTTCATTATAATCAGCTTCTGGATTTATCCATACATTTGTTGCACCATATACTGTTTCGGGACGTAAAGTTGCTGCGATTAAGTATGTGCCATCATCAAGTTTGAATTTGATTCCTACAAACTCACTAACTTCGACTTTGAGTAAATCTCCATCTTGAATATCATCTTCACCAACTGCATTCTTATCATTAACACACCATAGGATGGGATAACTTCCTTTTGTAATCAATTTCTTCTCATTGAGAATTTTATATTGCCACTCAATGAATTTATTATATTCTTTATCTCCTGTTGTAAATTGACGAGTGTCATCTAACGAGAAACCCATCCCAAGAAAATCTTGAATAATAGCGTTTGCAAAGAAACTAGCAACATTTTCCTGATTTTCAAATGATGCAACGATTCCTTTTATCTTTACGGGATCTTTCTCATAAATAGATACATAATCTTCATATGTCTTCCACATTTTTTTATCTTTGATTTTGATTTGATATGCAACTGCTTGAACTGGCGTTCCAGTAATATGAAATGCCATAGGCCAAAATACATTATATCCACTTTGTCTCTTATATCTAGCAAAGATGTCTCCAATGTTGTATGTTCTACAGTGCCCTATATGTAATGGTCCAGACGCATAAGGATAAGGTACTGTAAGAAACCATTTAGTACGCGAGTGATCAATTTTTCCTATGAATATTCCATCTTCTTTCCATTTTTTCTGCCATTTTTTTTCTATCTTTCGTATATCGTCTAGAAAGGTCATCTTGAATTCTCCATTATTGTGAGTTACTTTTTACAATGTGGAAGCTTGTTCTTTTACTGAAGTCAGCGATTACAGATTAAAAGAGTTATCTTTGAGCTTATTAAAGTGAAATAACACCTTTCTATTAGGTATTGACTAGGTATGTGAATGGCTTTGAACACGTGGTTTAAATGCGAAAAATTGTTCTACCAATGCCGAGATTTCTTCTTCAGTTTGATTCTCTGTTAAATGATTTAGAAGATTTCTTGTAGCTTGTCTAAGATAATAGGTTGAAAATTTACTGCTAACAAAGCAAATATATTCTTCAAAAGATTCGATCATCAAATTATTATCCCCCAAATCAATTTCTTTTGGGTATACTTTAGCACCAATAAGTTCTCCTGCAAATTCAGAAAAAGCTGCTGTTACTCCAAGTACACTATATCCTCCAATTGTGAGATTTCTTTTAGCTGAAGCGGTGTAGATTGAAGTGCCATCGTTTTTGAAAATAAAGATGGCATATACTTCTGTTGAGTAAAAAAATGCTTCAATTCCTCCTAAATAGATTGAAATACTTATAATTAGCGCACCTACTGCCACTGGAATATATTCCATATGTAATAGCATAATTTCATCTGTTATTGTATATAGAATCTTTCTAATTGCAAAAATTAAGGAACTGATAAAGAAAGAAATAATCACTCCAACAATCATAATATCAACGACTCTTCGATATTTTTGTTCGGTAAAATTTCTCTGTTTAATAAGAAAAATTAAAAAAATCAAACCAGCAAGCAGTGATAAAGCTGTATCAAAAATTACCCATGTAAGGCTAGTTTTTGCAATAAAGAAATAGTAATTTCCCGAAATTATATTTTGATTTACAACAACATAATCTTTTGATAAAGTTAAACCAACGACACCACCCAAAAGAAAGAAAGAAATTCCAAGAACAAATGGTGCAGATGGACTTTTTTTATCAATCATTCTTACAAAAAGAATAATTGAAATCATACCTACCATACTAGCTATTGTTGCAAATCTTGAGAAAAACAATGCTTGTGCTTCTCCAAGATGTGGGGGTTGACTAAAATACACAATAAGAATATTGCATATAATCCACAATATAATGCAAATTATCAAACCAAGAAAATAATATACAGCTCTGGATGAACTCCTACTCTGTTTTTCTACCACTAAAATTACAGCTAGTAATAAAATCAACAGTGAAACAATACCAATAATATAGGAAACCCACACCATGAAAGAAAATAACCTAATATTATTTATATATTTATTCCAAAAATAAGCGTGAAAGGTAATTTTAAATTTAAATTACAAAGTATTCTTTATCAACATCTCTAGATTTTAGACCTAATTTTGAAACTTTAAACGATATTCCTCCATACAACTCTGCGATTTCTTTATCTTGATACACAGCTTCAGCAATTCTTCCGATGGCATCAGCTTTCATTATTCCACTACCTGAACCTGCTGTGACTATTTGGAGACCTTTTATTCCATCTGGTTTGAAAATAACTGGATTTTTATCTATTGTGTTCATCGCATAGAATCCAGCCCAACTATTTGTCAAAGGTAGATCTTTTAGAATTGGGAAATACTCAGATAGTATGAGGTAGCGATCATATTCATAATCTCTTGGATTTGCCTCTTTATCATCCAACGGATTGTGTCCTTCCTTGTATTGATTTATATTTGTGATGATAAATGGTTTTCCAACTGTCGAACCCCCACCTATCCAAATACTATTATTATTTTTAACAGGTTTAACATGAATACCATGAACTGGGAATATAAAGAAAGGAGTTGTTTTTTCTTCATTAAAGAATTCGTTATTTAGTAATTCAGACAATTTATCATGCTGAACTCTGAACAAGTATTTTTTAAGTGGCATCACTTGAGCATTGACTCCCAAAGGTAAAAGAAGTTCATTTGACCATGCTCCAGTCGCAACAATAAATGATTTTGAACTAATTGTCTTTCCTTCAGCTGTTTTTGCTGAACCAATTTTCTTTTTCTGCCATCCTACAGGCTCACCTGGAATACCTAATCTTTCCCCATCTGGTTCGAGTACCAATTCAATAATATGAGTTGAGTAGTGTGTTTCTCCGCCCAATCTTTTAAATTCGGTCTCGTAGAAATCTCTAGTAATCTTGTCTGCATCTAATTCACCACAATCATAGCCAAGAATACCAAAATCAATATTTCTTAAACCAAGCATTTGAGCTTCATCATTACCTTCAAAATCCGTAACTAATTCAGGTATTTTCTGTTTGATATCATCCTTCTCAAGAATATCTATCCTAATTTTTTTATCAAGCATTTTTTCTATTGCTGGTTTGTTTGTTTCAAATTGTTCTCTATCCATTAACCAGAGATAAGTAATCTCTTTAAGTGACAAATCAAAACCTAAATCATTTTGAACATGTTTAAAGAAATTTACAGTTGTACTACTTAAAATCAAATTGACTTCTGATGAAAAAGTATCTCTATACATTGCAGCAGATTGGGCTGTGTTTCCCGCTCCTGCTGATGCTGCCTTATCTACAACTAAAACTTTTAAGTTTTCATCTTCGCTCTTTATATGGTATGCTGTCGCCATTCCAAAGATGCCTGCACCAATTATTACTACATCGTATTCTGATTCGTTCATAGTTGTGTTCTACCTGAATTAAAGTAAATTATACCTAACTAATTTATTGTATTATAAAAAGATTCTACCTAAAACTATAGTCACATCATTGTATTTTTAAGCATGAGTTCTTCAGCTAATGTAAGGAGTTGTTGTCATGCACACATTGCCTTTAACAGAAGAAGATAAAAAAATAGTAGAAACACTTTCTAAAATTAAGAATAAAATTGCAATTCTTTCAGGTAAAGGAGGAACTGGAAAAACTACTGTAACAGTCAATATCGCTCAAACCTTATCTAATATGGGTTTCAAAGTTGGAGTTCTTGATGCGGATATCACTGGTCCAAATGTACCATTAATGTTTGGAGTTGAAGATGATCAAATGACCTCAACAGATGATAAAATCCAACCAGTAGAAGCAGAAAAAATAAAGATTGTTTCAATGGAATTTTTACTTCAAGATAAAACCAATGCCATTATTTGGCGAGGTCCTATGAAAATCAAAGCTCTAAAACAGCTACTAGCAGATGTTAATTGGGGTGAATTGGATTTTCTCATAGTTGACTTGCCACCTGGCAGTAGTGATGAACCTCTATCAATTGTACAAACCATTAAGGATTTAGATGGAATGGTTGTTGTTACTACACCACAAAATGTTTCATTACTTGATGTAACAAAATCAATTAATTTTGCTCGAGTAACAAATACACCAGTAATTGGAATAATCGAGAACATGTCCGGTTTTATGTGCCCCAATTGTAATGAAACAACATATATCTTCAAAAAAGATGGGGGAAAGAATATGGCAGAACAATTATCACTAGATTTCTTAGGTGCAATTCCGTTATATTCACAAATCTGTGAAGCAGGGGATAGAGGAAGACCTGCTGTTCAACAAAATGAAAATATTGCAGAGATATTCAAATCAATTGTAAAGAAGATACTCGAAAAACTACAAGAAAAGTGATTTTGCATTTTTTAAAATTTTAATCAACTTAAATAAGGCAGATTCTTTCGCAATGTTTTTGTATTTCAATTTTCATATTTTCTTTTGATTCATATGAATTTTACAAAAAATAGATTAGTGCTCTTTAGTTGTTTAATTACGACTATCCTTCTTTCTTCCACATTTACTACAATCAATGTTTTAGCTTATGATTGGAATACAACTCAAACATATAACGTACAGGAAGATGACAATATCGGATATGGTGTTTTTGACGGTAATAGGGCAATAGAAAACCAACTCTTAGAAAATGAATATGATACGGATATAAGATATGTACAATTAGACTCTAGCTCAACTACTGAAACAATGGGAGATGACTCAACTGATTTTAGAACATCAGCTGATTCTTCTTATTATAACAGCTATATGAGATTCGATTTAGATAGTTCCGAATGGAAACTACTCCCCACTTACTTCCAAGCTTTTAATAACACAGAAAATGGTCCAAATCTTCAAGTAACAACTGGGGTAAATAATCAAGGATATCTCGATTTAGGTGGTAAAACAGCTGTTGAACTATATCCTGGAATTATCTATGTTTTCAAAGTGAATCTGGTTGCAGGAAAGATGTTTGATTTAAACTTTAAAACTACAACTAGTTTGAACTATTACATCTTCTTTAATGACATATTATCCGATAGTGGAACAGCAAATTTAATATCAAGAAATGTTTATCCACTTGTTTCTAGAGCTTCAGGAGATTACTTCATCTATCTTATTAGTAGTAGTTATAATTATGTTATAATTCAGCCTAGAGAAATTGAAGTTAATCATATAGCTCCCAATGAGCTAGTTGCGGGATACTTTGTAAATGAACCAAACAATATTTGGAATGAGACAAAACAAACAACAGAACCTAACAAAGACAAGGAGACTATACATGCATATTATCTCAAATTAGGTGCAGGAACTTATCTCTTCAAATATGTTAAATTTGATACTTATGATACTACAGCACATATTATGCCATCTGTCACTTGGGCTACAACAGGTTCTACTCCTAGCTATTATGATAGATCAATAAACACTAATCCAACAACAAAACAATTGTATCATTTTGAGGAAACAACAACTGTTGTTATCTATATAGATGCAGAGTATTTCAATACCGCTTGGACAGAATTTGATTATTTCTTCTCAGTAAATGAACTTGAAACACCAATTCTTCAGCCAGGAGATACTTACGATTATGAAGATACATTCTTCTATTTCGGAATAGAAGTTGAAGAAACACAAGCAGTATACTTCAATATGACTGGAATGAGTTTTACCTCATGGTTCTTCCAATATATAGACAAAACCCATGTTCTTCGTAGTAATTATGCTTTTCAAGCAAATGCAATTTCAGCAGAAAAAATAGTTCTAGAACCTGGTTATTATTTCTTTATGTATCAAAGTGAAGGCACATATGATTTAGAACTTCAATATCATGCAGTAGTATCTCAAACTTATGAAAGCGGTAATTTGGACTTTACCATTAATCAACGAGATGGAATGTCTTCCAACCAGAAACTAATAAAAATAGTTAATACAGATTTTAGATATCATAACTACAATATTAGTTTGGTAACACAAGGGAATTATTCTGTTGAAGTAGGACGAACTATATATTTCGGAAGTTATGTAAAACAATTTCAGTCCTACGCATTCTACAGACTAGGCTATCAGCAAGTATCTGGAGTATATCAACCATATAATTCTGTAGATTATCAATTGTTAAATATCCTTTCGCCAGGTACTGAATATGTCTATTATCTACTTGTTGATATTCTAGAAGTATACAATAATACAGGATATTCATATCCTAGTTATGGAATTGCCTACTCAGATCCTGTCTCTATCACACTTAGATTCAAAGAAGATACTGCTGTTCCTGAAGCGTTAGATGCGGTCAATATAAACTATATTTCTGCTTCCCTTAGTGAAGTTGGAAGTGGAACAATTTCTAGAAATTTTGATACTGCAATCAATAATTATGATTTGTATATAATTCAAGCATCTGTTCCTCTTCATACATGGTATAATCTTAAAATAACTATTAATAATGGATTACGCGATAGCAATACATATTCCTTGAAGAATTATGATGGAATACGAGATTATAGAGTTAGATATCATTCAGTATGGAATAGATACATCTGTCTAGACCCATATTCTAATACTCTCTTTGTCAACTATGATTCATCTAATATCACTAATGTATTGTTTGAAGTAGAGTTTGGAACTGTTGATACAAATCTGATCTTTATGTTTGCAGTAAGCCACGTCGGTACAAATGGTTCGATTACATTTGATTTTGTTCCACACGATTCTACTCTCGTTTCTCCAAACGATCCGGGTAAATTCCTTGGAGGAGGATTGGGTCTTATTGGCTCTATTATTCTGGGGATTGTAGGTGGAGGTTTAGCTGTAGCTGCAATAGTTATACTGATCGTAAAAGTAATTGTACCTAGGTCGAAAACTCCTTCCCAAAGCTATTAATCCCTTTTTCTTTTTCTTTTTTATTCTATTTTTTTTCTAATGAGATTAAAAAAATCTGTAAGATCTACATTTCCACCAGATATGATGATTCCTATTTTCTTTGAAGATAGTTCTCTTTTCTTAGATAAGACTCCTGCCAAAGATACAGCTCCAGATGGTTCTACAACCAGTTTCATTCTTGACCATAAAAATTCCATTGCATTAATTATCTCCTCTTCCGTTACTGTAATAATATCATCTACCTTTTCCATTATGATTCTGAAGGAATTCGTTCCTAATGAAACTCTTAAACCATCAGCAATAGTGTTTGGATTTTGAACAAGGTATCGTTTTCCATCCTTAAATGATCTATAAGCATCATCAGCGTTTTTTGGTTCTACTCCTATTACTTTAGCATTAGGACACAGATTTTTTGTTGTTATGGCAGTTCCAGATAATAACCCTCCACCTCCACAAGGAGCAAAAATGTAATCTAGATCACCTACTTCTTTGATTAATTCATATGCGACTGTACTTTGACCATAAATGACATCAAAATTATTGTTGGAATGGATGAGGGTGTATCCATATTTCTCAATTAGCTTGTTTGATGTTTCCTCTCTATCAGTTGGTTTGTTACCACAAAAAATTACTTCTGCACCATAACCTTTTGTTGCTGCTACCTTAATTTTGGGAGCATTCTCGGGCATTACTACAACTGCTTTTACTCCCGCCATCTTAGCAGCTAGTGAAAGAGCTTGAGCATGATTCCCTGAAGAATGTGTCGTAACACCTTTCTCTTTTTGTTCTGCTGTTAAACAAGAGATTGCATTGAACGCTCCTCTAAATTTAAAAGATCCAGTTCTTTGGAAACTTTCCATTTTGCAATAACATTTGGCACCAGTTAAACTGTTTAAAGTAGTTGATGTCATTATGGGGGTTTTGTTGACTGCTTTTTTTATTCTATTATATGCTTCTTCTATGCTTCTAGCCATCTTACTCACTTAGATTTTTAATGACGACTTTTTCCTGTGAAATTGAAAGATTTTAATTTAATAGCTGGACAATTACATGTAATTCCTTTTTCAATCTCTTTGCTTATCAAAGGCACATCTTTTAGACATTCGGTTAGTTTGTCTGTAAATCTGAAATTCTTTGCAGCGGACACGACTTCCCCATCTTCTATATACAGTAACCCATCTCTAGTTAATCCTGTTATAGCTCCCAATTTTCTATTTACGAAATTTGTATAATGAAGTCTATTGACAAAGAAACCTCTCTCTGTTTCCTCAATCATTTCTGGAATTGAAGAATCTCCTTGATAAAGAACTAAGTTCAAAGGCCTGACTCCTCCAAATACATAATCACTGTATGGAATTATTTGATGTCCCGTAGTTTCTTCTTTATTATTTAGATATCTAGATGCAAGAAAACTATTGTAGATTACTGTTTTTGGAATACCTTCTTCAATAATGAAAGTTGGTTTTTTTCTAACACCTTCCCCATCAATTGGAGAAGCTAAAATTGTATTATTATTTAATGGATCATCTTGTAAGGTAATTTTCTTATCAAATAGCTGGGAACCTATTTGATCTGTTATAAAACTCTGACCTTCATGATAGCCTGTTCCACCAAATCCAAATGAAAGGAATTGAATAAGAGTTCTTGTTGCTGATGGGGAGAGAATTACTTCATATTCACCCTGAGGATAATCTCTGGCATAACAAGTATTTACTGATAATTCAGTTGCTTTTCTAGCTAAATCTACCGGGTTAAGATTTGATGGATTTCTAACATATTGTTCCTCTTTTGCATAACCTTTATTTTCTTTTTCAGTCAGTGCATTAACAGTTAATCCGTTGAAAGTAATTCTATGTGAAATATCTATGTCATTAGAATTAATGATACGGAATCTTAAATCAGTTGTATGGACTGAACCTGCTAATTTCACATTTTTATCAACTTTTTCTGCTTCTCCAACTGCAGCTTCAACAATATCAGCTCTTTGGAATTCGTCCAAAAGATTATTTGTTGAATCTATATTTTCAATCGATGATTTAGTGTTTTCAGGAAAACCTTGAAAAAATGGTATTTCTGGAACAAAACTTAACATTTTTTCCAATTGATTTATACTTGAATCTATTGCTGCTTTTGTCAAAGATGATGATGATATAGAACCTAGTTTTTTTCCTTCTGAAACTCTAAAAAGAAATCGATACATATGATCAGATACGTTCTGATGAATGGTTGAATTCGCATATCTTGTTAAAGCATGAAATCTATCAATACTACATAGTTCATAACCACTGAATCTTTTTGATTCTAAAGTTTTTAATGTGTATTCTATTAGAGAATTAAAACTATCGGAGAACATAATATCACTTATTTATATCAGTAATCTGAATATCTACCGATTTTAACCCAAATTATGCTGAATAAAAACATTTCTCTGATTTTTGGATTTACGCTCTATTTTTGAAGTTTTTTTAATATCGTTTGTGTAGTTCACCAAAATTGTTTTATTCTATTTGTTCTAATTCGGTGTTATGTCAGAAACTTCCTCTGGACTGTTCATATGCTTTGAAGGTATTGATGGTTCTGGAAAAACTACTCATGCCCGTTTAATAGTTGGTTACTTGTGTAGTTTAGGATTTGATGCTGTATATACTACAGAACCTACACGTTATTCGCTTCCTGGAAGAAAACTTAGAGAGAGCTTTTTTGCACCTGAACGATTGTCTGTTGAGGAAGAATTCACCTTGTTTCTTGAGGATAGAAAGATACATCTAAAAGATGAAGTTATCCCTCAACTTAAAGATGGCAAGATTGTCGTAACTGATAGATATTATTTCTCATCAGTTGCTTATCAAGGATCAAGAGGTTTAGATTGGAATTATATTTTGAATGAAAATTTAAAAATCTCTCTTGTACCAAATTTAGTTTTACTTCTCGATTTAGATGTTGATGTAGCTGTATCTCGAATTACTTCTGATAGAGAAGAAGGAGTAAATACCTTTGAGAAGAAAGAAAATCTCCAAAAAGTACGCGATATATATGTCAAACTTGCTGATAAATATCCAAATCTGATTCATATTTTTAATGTAAATAAACCGATTCCTGAAGTTCAAGAGGATATACAGCAATTTATTGTGGATTTCTTGAGTAATCGATAATCTAATTTCCTAAATAGATTATTGTTAAAATCAAAGCTGTAATAGAGAAGAAGATTATTGATATATCGGGTATTCTAAGTCTCACATTGAGTGCATATGTGCTTCTTCTCTTAGGCTCAAAGCCTTTCATTACCATTGATTCCGCTAAATCAACCCCTCTATTAATTGCTCCTGAAATTAGCGGTTTTAGCGTTTTCCTTAAGTTATGAGCTTGTTTTTTTATTTGCCATTTTTTTGCATTTAATCCTTTTATTTTTTTAATTTCATTAATCTCTTTGGCTTCCTTAGTCACCACTGGAATAAATTGGTAAATCATTATAATGAACCATACAAATATAGCAGGGAAAAACATTTTTTCTAATGATACTGCAAGCTCGTAAGGTTCAACTGTTAAGAAATACCAAGCTGAAATAAAGTAAATTGCAAAGAATCTTGTTTCAAATATCAGGAAAAAAACATATGGTTTTTCTAATACTGCCGCATAATAAGCTAACAATGTAGCAATTACAGAGAATATAGATAAAAAGAGAATGGAGTAAACTAGATATTTTATCTTTATTTTTGCAATAATTACTAATATTAATGAAAGGTATGTTATACTAACGAGAAAATAGAGGTTGCTAGAATAAAGAACTCCTATTGTGACAAATAAGAGAAAAATCCCTTTAGTTCTTGGATCAAGAATTACTTCTCTTTGGAATTTTCTTGATTTCTCATCATAAATTATATTTGTTGCTGTAATTAATTTCCCTCCTGTAGATTCTTTGTGTCTAGAGATTTTTCAATAAATAGATTTTTGAATTGATTAGTATCCAAAATTGCTGAAATATTCCCTTTTTCTAGGTGAAAAACAATGTCTGCAATCTCTCCTAACCACTTCCAATCGTGAGATATGATTACTAAAGTTTTATTCATCTCACTCAATTCAACTATTTTTTTATGTATCCAATTCTTATTTTGTGTATCCATTCCTGCTGTGATTTCATCAATTAGAACAATTTCTGGTTGATGTTGGGTAGCTGAAAGAAAAGCTAGTCTTCTTTTTTCTCCAAATGAAAGAGAATGGGGATTATAATTCTCATACCCCTCTAATCCACATTCTTCGAGTTTCAAAGAAATCTCATCTGAGATTATGTTTCTTTCCAGATTCTCAGAAATTAGATTTATCTCATCTTTTACAGTTTCTTCAAAAAATTGTTTATCTGGATCTTGGAAAACGACTCCTATTTTTTTGGTCAATTCATTCCACGGTAGATTCTTAATTGTTTTACCATCGATACTTATCTCTCCAGATTGAGGTTCTATCAAACCACATAGTAACTTAAGGAGTGTAGTTTTTCCAGAACCATTATCACCAATAATTCCAATGACTTTTCCTCTCTCTATAGCAAATGAAATGTTCTCTAACTGAAAATTACTTGAGTATTTAAAATTCAGTTTTTTTACTTCAATAATCTTATCATTCACTCTTTCTGTGTACTCTTTCTTTTTGAATTTATGCAGATTCTTTTCATGATCAATTCTTATCCGTTTCTTATCAACAGTTTTTATTTTGAAATCTTCACTGATACTTCCTGTTGTTAGTTTTATCAATCTTGAAGCAAGGGGTAAATATGATTCATACTCATGTGCTGTAATGATTATAGTAGCTCCGGATTTGTGGTAGTTTTCAAACTTTGATAAGATGAGTTCTCTGTTTATACGGTCAAGATTAGCCAAAGGTTCATCTGCGATAATTACATAAGAATTATTAATTGTAGCACTGGCAAAAGAAACTAATTGTCTTTCACCTTCTGATAAGTTGTGAATTTTTCTTACTAAAATGTCTTCAATATTTAATCCTGATGAATGTGTCATAATTTTAGGTCCAATGTCAATGTTGTTTAATTTCCTAGAATATTCCAAAGGAAAAGCAAGCTCACTAAATGTGTATGGTGTTGCAAAAGAGTTGCTGATTCTTTGTGAAATATAACCTAATTTTCTAGAGTGATTTGCAAGATGAAGGGTTGAGATATCTTCCCCTTGAAAAAGAACCTTTCCACTACTCTCCCCTGAATAAAAAAAAGGAATAAGACCTAAAATAGAATATAATAGCGTACTTTTGCCAGAACCACTGAAGCCTGTAATTATAATAAATTCTCCTTGTGAGATTGATAAATTAATATCGCATAAAGCTGGTTTTTTTCTCATGAAATATTTAAAGGTATAATCGGAAAATGAAATGAAGGAATCTTTCAATTTGTTTCCTCCAGCAAACAATTTTAAGCTTGCTTTATTTCCTCCATAATGATTTGTGAAAATAAATCAAGCAATTCGTCCTTGTCGGAAGGTAATTTTTGAGTAGGTAACAGATTTATACCTGCAGCTGTCGAGTGTCCTCCACCAGATCCAGGAAAAATCCTAGTAAATTTGTTTGCAATATCTCCAAGATTAATTTTATTTTGTTCTGCGAAAAAATCCGTACATCTCATACTAATTCTTATTTCATTATCAGGTTGAACTGCTACAGTTAATGCGAAATCAGCTCCTAAATTTATTAATGCTCTTGCTAACGAAGACTCAAAACTACTAATATATGATAAAGTGAAAATATAGTTATTTATTTTGTAAAATTTAATGCGTGTTGCACCTTTGATTCTAGCTACTTTTTCTGAAACTTGCATTGGTTTGTGAAGAATGTCTAATGCTTCCTCATAATTACCTTCACAATCTAAAAGATGCTGTACAACTTTGAAAGTATATTCAGATCTGTGTCTAAATCTTTTTGTATCAAAAATAATGCCAATTAGTAATATTGTTGCTAAATCAGACGTAATTGGAACATTCAAATCTTTGAATAACTTCGATAAAATTTCTGAAGTAGATGATACCTGATGTATAATTGCTACTCTGGCTTTTTCGGAGAATTCATGATGTGAGTGATGGTCTATAATAAACACTGGAATTTGTTCCAAAAAGTCATCCTCAAAATCAAAGGAACCTACTTGAATTAAGTTGTTTGCATCACATAAAAAAATGGCTTCTAATGGCTTATTAAGCAGTTTTGCATGGAACAGTTCATTTTTTATTGATAACATGTTTTTAGAAAGATTGCTTATTGAGTGTGCAAACAAATCTACTGATAAAGAAGGGATATAGTGTAATAATAATTCTTTCACTCCTATTGCACATGCAATTGAATCTGGATCTGCATTTTGATGAGCAAAAATTCCTACATTTGAGATATTTTCAGTTTTCAGTATAGTGATTATTTTCATGAACTCTTCATCCATTCTAGCTCCTCCTTTAAAGCTGATTGACTATATTTGAATATTTCAGATTGAAACTCTTCGAGCTGTTGAGTTGTCAAACCACCTGAAATCTCACTATCCAGCACCAAAGTTAGAATCTTATTAGTATCTTGATTCAAATCTATAATAATACTAAAATCAGCTAACAGTTGCCAATATTTGTGTTGTTGGATAAAAGAATATACTTTATTTTCTAAAGACGAAGCTAAATCTTCTAATTGTTCATCAGTTAAGAAACCGATTCCAATATCTTCTATCTCAAATGACATGATCTTCTATCTCAAATGACGAGAAATATAAATTAGGAAATTATTGTTTTCCCATTAGTTTATCCTGTAACTCTTTAACAGTAGCAACTAGTTTCTTCTCTCTATTGGTTAATGAAGAGACTTTAACTTCATTTTTTTCTTGTTGTTCTTCTAGTCGTTTCTTTGCATCTTCAACATTAGTCTGAAAAAGTAATCTTCCTGCTGAACGGTAAATCAATGTTGAAGCATCCATATCTTTTAACTCCTTTAAAGCAATTTCTGTATCTCGTTTTTCTAATTCTAATTGTTGAAGATTCATTCGAATGACTTCTAATTGCTGTATTAGCTGATTAAAACGCTGAAGATCTTCTTGTTGTTCTGGACTTAATTGTGGTGCGGACATTTATATTTCCTCTTGGTTTATTATTGATTTACGCGTGAGTTTAATCAAATAAATGTTTTGATGTAAAAGAATCAATTGTAAAAGAAAGCAAATAAGAAAAAATTAGAAAGAAAAAGAAAAGGGAAGAAATCCTATATACAGCGGTAGACTGAGGTTGGTCCAACTTCTCTGTATTCTTTGCGGGTAACCCACAATTTAGCGAATGTCTTAAGAGAACTTAAGATACTTCCACCAATCCATACTGAATATCTTCTTTCTGGAGGAGCAATAATCTTAACTTCCATTGTCTCTGGGACAAGTTCGGTTAATTCTTTGTGTAAACGTTCCTTAAGACCTGGGAACATTGTAGAACCACCAGAAAGTACAATATTTGCGTAGAGATCTCTTCTTAGATCGACATCACAGTTTTGAATGGATCTGTAAATCAATTCATCTAATGGATTTTCTTCTGATCCAATTGCTCCAGGATTGAAGAACAATTCGGGAGCCATGAATCTTTCGGCACCAATTGTTAGTGTTTCACCATCAGGTAGAGTGTAAGTCTTTTCCATTCCAGAAACTTTTTCAGCTAGTTTTAATTCTTTTTCAGGATCTAAGGCTACGTAACATAGACGTTCTTTTATGTCTCGGACGATTTCTCTTTCAGCACTGCTTGAAAGTGAGTATCCTCTTTGACGTAGGAGTCTGCGGAGATAGTCTGTTACATCACGACCACCAATGTCTGATCTGTGAATAGCATGACTAATGGCGAATCCTTCATAAACTGGCACAATGTGTGTAACTCCGTCTCCAGAGTCAACTACTATACCAGTTGTACGACCAGAAGCGTAAAGTGATAAGATAGCCTGCATTGAGATATACATTGCAGGAACATTGAATGTGTCAAACATCAATTCTGCCATTTTCTCCTTGTTTTGATTTTTGTTTAATGGAGGTTCTGTTAGAAGTACAGGATGTTCATTTGGATTAACTCTTAGGTCATTATAGAATGTATAATGCCAAATTCTTTCCATTGCATCCCAATCTTGAACCTGTCCGTGTTCAACTGGATAAACAAGTTTCAAAACACCACGGAGGTTAATTGCTTCCTCGCCTATGTAGTATTCTCTTACGTAATGCTCTACATCAGTCATAATGATCTGATATTTTGGATAACCAATAATTGTTGGGAAAACGCTTCTTGGTTGATCTTCTCCTGCAAAACCATTTTTTGTAAAACCAGTACCATTGTCTATAACTAGCGGTTTATTCTGAATCATCTCTTCCATAGTTATCACTTTTACATGTTTTTTTGAATCCAAATTTAGTTATGGTCTTAAGGAAAAATACCTTATCGTATTTATTAAGTGTTATGATAGTATAAACGAGATTTTCTATTATCACTATCGTAGCTTTTATAAGTAAAATCTAAAATTCTATCTGTCTTGGCACTCTAGCTCCATCTAGAACATTCGCATTTTTAGCTCCGATAATTAAAATAGAATAACCTTCTAGAGTGAACCATAATATATGAGATAATTGCGTATTTCTTCTTCAGAGAAACCAGCATTTACTCCAACAATTATTCTGATTAGATCCATGATTTCTGCTAGCTTAACTTCAAAGAAACCTATGATTGAATCAGCTTGAAAACCTGAAGTATATCTAAATATGTTATTCCAATGTCTTAGTAGATATCTTTCAACTGCGAATTCTAATTCATGAAGTGGTACATCCATAAATCCAATATATTGAGAAAAAATAGTTGAGTAAGGGGTATAATTATATATATCTAACACTTCTTGAATACTAGTAGCTTTTAATCCTTTAGCGATAAAGCTATTTGGTAAGATATAGCGATAAGCTGGAACTTTTAATGCTATACATCTGCAAAGTGCTAGTATGTTTTTCATATTTACGTATGTCTTGTAATGATTTGATACTTTTAGAAGAACAGTATAAATATATTGATCTATGGTTGATTCGAGAGTGGTGAATCTGTCTGTTGCTCTATATTCCTCTAAAGCTTTTTTAAGTTCAGATTGAAGTCGAATTTCTTTTTGTACAGCAACGATTTCATCTATTGACATATCAATAAGCTTAGTATAATACTCAAATGAATAATCTGCAACTGGGATAAGTCGTGCAATTATTTCTTCTTTAGACATCTTAGTGTGTTTTCCTTCAAGAATCATGCGAAGATTTTCAGCGTTATATCTTTCACTGAACCATTGAATTTTCCTCCTTACTCGGCTATTTGATTGATTATAAAAATTAATTAGAATATCAGCGAAAGAATTTTTTAAACTCCTTGACAAATCTGAGAGTTGTGTTTCAAAATTAAAATTACCTATAATTTTACCATAAGGTGTTTGTGTAAAAGCTGCTCTTAGCTCTTTGAGATTCTTTGATGACAAAAGTAGTGTTAAATGAGACTTTGTTAGAACTCTACTTATAATACCATGAGCTCTTGCCAGTAAATAACTTGTGTCACCAATTACCATGTTAACCACCATTTGACGTTATGTATTTTATGAATTTGAGATTTTCAGTTATTGGCTTATACTCTATCCCATCACCAGTATAGAATTTTGTGAACCATTCAACCCAGTGAAGTCGCAAGGTATTCAAGAAAGATAACAATCCTTCTAAGGGTATTATAAGTACTAATGCTACTATAATTCCAACAATCCACCATATCCAAGAGATACCAAGAGCTGATATGTATCCAGTTTGTGTAAGACTAATTACATTACTGATGTAATGTGGATGTGCTAAAGTTTGAATAGAACCAGCAACTGTGGGGAATTTTGCTAATAAATCTGCATCTGTAAATGTAAATGGAAGTCCGCTTAAAATAGCATGAACCAATAATAAGGCCATAAGTCGACTAAACGATAAAGTGTTGGAAACAAGTGCTATAATATGATCAATTGCATCCATTATTCCATCAGATTTTGCGTGCATATATTCTAACACAAACACTACAGGAATAAATGCTAATAAATATGTTAACCAAGAAGGCATTTGGTAAAGCGTTATACCAAAGGTTTCCCATTTTATGCCTGTTCCTACAACTATGTTATACAAAACAGCAAAGATTCCAATGTAAGCAATTGACAAGGAAAGTGGATTTGCCCATGAAATAATTCCATGTCCATATCTGGCATTTTGATATACTTTTAGGAGTACCCCGAGTTGAATCATTAAGAAACCTATTATCAAAGCAACTATTAAGAATAATTTTGTTTCTTCTAATGGATTTATCAATGGCAACCAATTAATACCATGTGCATGATAAATCTCGGGAAGAAAATGTTCATCCCCTAGTATTGAACCAAATAAAAATCCAAAAATCATAGATGATAGACCACAAATTAGAAGAAGTTCAGCACCAGCATACAAATATCCCATTATAGATTCATCCGGTTTGATTCCTTTGTGTTTTTTATTATACACTAAATAAGCTGCAATTAGGGCTATTAAAAATCCGTGTCCGACATCCGCAAACATAATTCCAAATAAGAACGGAAAAGTAAATCTAATTATTGAATAGGGATCTATTTCTGCTGGATTTGGGTGTCCAATTCCATTAACTAACCCTCTTACAGCACCAAAAACTTTGCCTTTCTTGGTAATAGCTGGGTTCACAAAAGGTACGTTAGGATTGATTGATAATTTCATTTTAAATGGTAAATTTTCTCTATCATTTTCTATTTTTCTTATTGTGGTTTTTGAAGTCCAACCCCATAATGTTGTTATACCCTCAGAAATCTGACAATCTTCAACTACACTTAGTCTATAGAGTTCATTTGAAATAAGTTCTTCAGTGGCAAGTAACTTAACTATTATATCTTGTTTAATTTTTTCAAGTTCTCCGTTCTTATCATCTAAAGCTTTTTCTGTTTCCTTCAATACATTTTTTATTGGTACCTTGCGGTCAAAAGTAATCATATCACTATCTATTTTTTGGAATGAATATTCATTTAGTATTCTAGTAACTGCTCCTTCGTACTCATTTAAAGTGATAACTAGAATGTTTTTTTGATTTGAAGTTGAGTCTGATGTTTCAGAATCCCAAAATATAAGGTTTCCATCCGTGACTTCATTTAGGAAGAATTTAACTGCTTTGAAATGATTTTTTGGTACCGAACCTAAATGTGTAACTGTTTGAAAACCACTTTCTAATAATACTTTATCGATCCCCTTTTCTTCAAGACCTTCCTCATACGGTAAAGATAAATGTGTTTGATCTAATTTTCTTCTTAATTTATCTATTTCTTCAGAAAGTTTCAATACTTTTTCCTCGTTTTTCCTGAAGAAATTTTCAATAAACGCTTTCAGATGTTTATAATCATCAACTATTTGAAATTCTTCTCTTTGCTCCAAGTCTTTTTCATCAGGCTTAAAGGCATTCTTCAATTTGGAGAGTCGAGATTGATATTCTGTTAATTCTGTTCTTTGTTTATTTAGATTATCGAGGCTTTCCTTATCTAAAGAACCAACTTTTACAGCTTGAAAATTATTAAGCGCTTGGACATATGAAATTAGACCTCTGGTGTTCTTTTCTTCAGTTTCCAATTTAACAAACATTGCTTTTTTTGCAAAGAGAAATCCTTCTCCACCTTCTGTGTGAGGTGGATGAGGTATCTGTTTAGTTATTTCTTTTTCTTCTTTTACATCAAATGTTTTTACAATAAAGGCTTCTTGTTCTATATCTCGCTCCCTTTTCCTAGCTAATGGAACATCTTCTAGAACACTGATAGTTGTAGTAAAATCTAAGTTGTGTATTATATTTCTAAACAAGTCAAATTTCTTTGAGTTAACCCACCCCCATATGGTGAAATTCTTAGTATCTGTACGCCCCTTTTCTTCTTTTGTAAAAATAGCATTTGTTTCAGTAATAATGGTTAGTTTATTAAGTAATTCTGATTTAATTTCTTTAGATAGACTATCTAATTCCTTTTGGATTCCAGATATGTCCTTTTGAAGACCTGTATAAAGTTCTGTTATTTTTGTTGTCTTATGATCCTTTTCAATTTCCTTAAAGACATCAAAATCTAATTTAATTTCCTCGAAGTAATTCTCTTTTAGTAACTCATAAATTTGGTCTTTATACTCATCCAAAGAGATTATAATTATGGCTTTTTTCTTAGTTTCTTCTGCTTCTGAAAACCAGTAGAGCGCTTTATCTGCTGTTAACTCATGTAAATAGAATGTTATTAGTTCTTCATATTCTCCTGGTATTTCCCCAAAAATTGTGAATGTGGAATTAGTTGAAGAGAGTAATTCGATTGAGAAATTTTCTTTTTCCATTTTGTCTTGGAAAAGTTTAAGGAGAGAAAGAATTCTACTTTCTTTCTTAAGTTTCTCCATTTTCTTGTATTTTACTGTGACAACATCTTCATATTTATTTAAAAATGAGTTTAAATTTTCAATGACATTATTTGGTTCTAAAATCAAGTTTTCCTCTTCTTTTGATAAAGCAGGAAGCTTGTCTAATGGTATCTTAAGGAAAGAGCTTAAATCAACTAAACGAGTACCAAATTCTTCTAGGTTATCTTTGAATGATTGTATTCGAGTTTGTTCTGTTGGATTTTGTGGATCGACTATTATCTGTTCGTATAAATCAGTCTCTTCTATCTTTAGTAATAGATTAATTGTGTTTTTGACTGAGGTTTGAATCTTTACTAGTTTGAACTTTGCCATCTATAAGCCACCAATAGACTAACTAATCACGATTGAGTTCTATGTAAGATTTTAAAATCTTCCTCTCTAGCAGAAAGAGATTTGAATTACTTCACATAATAATGAAAAAAAAGAAAAGAAGAAAAATTACTTCTTGAATCTTCTTCTTATAAATTCTAATGTTGCCAAACCTAGAAAAGCAAATATAACTAAACTTGGAATTCCAGATTCTTCTGTTGTTAGATCAAAACCCGCCATTTCCATGTAATCACGAGCTAAATCTAAATCATATACGTAAGGTTCTAAGGAATCATCATATCCTACAACTGAATCAGGGATTGCAGTTGTGGCTGGAGCACCTAAACCTTCTAAGATTTGATCAACTATGATTTGTCGAGGACATGCATGACTAATAGCTTTTCTAATATTTTTGGCAGCTTCTGGAGTTCCTAATGGAGTCAATTCACCTGTACCTATAACTGGATGTAGCATGTTGATTGACATCTCTTGATGGGATGGATCTTTAACTAGTACTCCTTCTACTCCTGGAGAAGTGAAATCACTAATTGATGGGAAGTACTGTGCATCAACAATATCAACATTTCCAGAAATTAATTCAGCTATAGCTGTGTCTTTTCCTGAAACAAATGTTAGATATAACTCATCTAATAATGGATCAGCCCCACCAGAAGCAGCACTATCTGCCCAATATGGATTAGGTACCATTTTTACAACACTATTTATCGAATCGAAAGATTCGACCATCATTGGACCACAGGATTTGACCAAGGACCATCCAACATTACCAGTACCTGGTATCTCGTTGAATATATCATAACCATAGGTTGATATCAAAGGTTGAACTTCACTCTTATCAATAATTGCTGCAAGGTTTAGAATACTATCCCATAGATTGAACACTCCATCAAATTTGAAGACAATTTGCCCACCTGCTGAAGGATCAGTTATCTCGATAGAATTATTAGTTGGGAACCAATGTGTTAAAGTACCATAATTTGAAGAACCAACTGCTGGAGTCATATGTAACTCATAAGAATATTTAACATCTTCTGGAAGTACTGTTTCTCCATCACTGAATTTCATATTAGGATCAAGGTTTACTGTCACATTGATTTTATCATCTATAACATCTGAAACTGAGAAATCTAGTGCAGATTGAGGTTCCCAAACATGGGTTTCAACAGCTCTTTCAGCTATAGCTCCATACACAGCTTGCATCCATTGAAAATCATAAAAGGATTCAGCCACATATGTGTTCCATTCTCTCAAATCTGCAGGTATAGCATATTTTATGATGTGATCATCAGGGTCGTCCCAATTCTCAACACGATGTCCACTACTAGCAATGAGTAGATTATCAATCCCTGTTAACCCTTCTTTAAATCCAAAAAGAGATCTTGGATAAACAATAGGAATCGCAGGTTGATCTTCATAAAGTATAGCTTGTAATTGATAAGCTAAGTTTAATCTTTCTGTAGGATCGAGCTCTGCCATATAATCATCTAGTAAAGCATCATATACAGGGTTGCTGTATTGATAGTGGTTATCACCATTAGGAGTCCAAGCAGAGGTTTCATATAAACTCTGCAAATTCAAATCTAGCGGCCAGGACCAACCAACAAAAAGAAGATCATATCCTCCATTGTCATAAGTAGGAATATAATCATAATCAATAAATGGATAACTCCATGTTCGAGGTGCAATATTCCCCCATCCTGTGGATTCGTGGAAACCTACACCGATACCTATTTGTGGTAATAGATTCTCCATTAAAATTGACCATTGGTTTCTAGCTGGGCTAGTGTTGGGTGACAACAAGTTTATTGAAAAAACCTGCTGTACATCCCCATTTTGAGCTACTGTTTGGTCTAATGTAATTGAAAAGGTGAATAAGAACATTAGAAACAGAGTAAGCACTTTTTGTTTATTCATTTTTTATCACTAGTCTATTCTATTTGAGTGAGAATAAGTTTCTCATCTCCTGAGAATTCGTTCTTTTTAACACTTATATACATTTCGCAAAAAAAGAGAATGCCATTTAAAAAACTTGAAACATTAGAATGAATTGCTTAAATGGGTTTTGTTATTGATTCAATGGTTGAACCAAATATTCTAATTATTGGAAAGTTGATATTTCAATAATCGGATTGAATTTTTGTTATCAAATATGATGATTTTGAAAAATACTTATTATATTAGTTGATTTTTTAATATTTAGTTAATAATATCTTGATGAGAAGGAATTTCCTATGGATATTATTCTAAAAGGAAAACAAGTTTCATTGGATTTTGAAGTTAGCGTCGATTCTGAAACGGAACACTTCTATCTTATGGACAGTCTACTCGATGAACTTGATTTGTCCAATCTTCAGAAATGTAAGAACTTGTCAATAGTTAATCTTAGTTCTAATAATATATCAGAAATCAATCTTAATCCTTTAAGTTTCTGTAAGAAACTAAAACACCTAGATCTCAGCAATAATCATCTTATACAAATAAATCTGGAACCTCTTGCTAAATGTAAACAATTGGAAATTCTAAATCTTAATAATAATTTATTAACATCTATAGATTTAACTCATTTGCACTCTAATAAGAAATTGCGGATGATAAATCTTGATTATAATTTAATAAGAGATATTAAAATTCCTTCAGAAGTTCAATGGTCAAATTTTGAGGAATTTAGACTTTATAGTAATGATTTAAGAAAAATTGATTTGAAACCTTTAGCTAATTGTAGTAAGTTAAGAGAGCTCGATTTGGGAGATAATCAACTATCAAAGATAAATCTTGAACCAATTATGAATTATCAGAAAATAGAATCAATCTCTCTAGAAAGAAATAATCTGAAAAAAATCGATATTAGTAGTTTTGCTGATAAACATAAAAATTATGTCCTATGTGCAGATCCAACTGTGAAAATAAAAGGTTTAAGTGAAAATAAAGATAAGAATCGAGCTGAAATTGTTTTTTCTAAAGGAGTATACTACAGTGATGAACAAGAATCCAATCTCGATCAATTTTTTGAAAATGAAAAAGAAGAAAAACGTATAAAAAGAAAAAACATTCTTTCCGATTTAAGAAAAATAGAGAATGATTCTTCTAATATTATTAAATAAAATGAACTTATAGATGTCCTAAAACTTCCATAGTTTCTGGAACATATCTTTTGATAACTTGCATTGCTAGTCCAACATTGTGTAAATCTCTGCTTGCACCAATTAGGATATATTCTCCTGCGCTAGCTAAAATTGTAAATCCTTCCTCTCCTCTAATTAATACTTGTTCAAGTTCTCCATGTGAAAGGTTTCCTGTAACCATTTTTCCAGTGGACAGTATTGCTGACGAAACTGCACTTAGAAGATCTGGATCTGTACCTTTTTCAGAAAAAAATGCAACCTTAATTCCTTCTTGGTTTACAACTGCAAGAGCTTCTAAATCGCAACCAAGAGATATCTGTTTTAAAATTCTAACCAATTCCTTCTTTTGTCCTGGCGATAAATCTATTGACATTTTTTGCCACCTTACTTCTCTACTCTAAATATATTCAAAATATCACTCTTAAACTTATTGAAATAAGAAAAGGGCAAAGACTCACTGTAAATTTTATTAACAGGTTATCGAAAAGAGAATGGAAAGTGTATGTTTGTCATTTACGAAATATCGCTGAGAATAAACCTTTTTATTTGATTGCGATTCTCTCCTAACCATGAAGTTATTGTTTCTAGTAATGGATGGTCTTGGAGATCGACCTGTAGAAGAATTTGGTGGAAAAACACCATTAGAGTATGCAAACACTCCGAATATGGATAAATTTGCAACTTTAGGAATGAATGGTCTTTTACATGTTATTAGTCCAGGAGTAACTCCTGGAAGTGATACAGCCCATCTTGCATTGTTTGGGGCAGATCCTTATGAGTATTATACAGGAAGAGGTCCGTTTGAAGCTGCTGGTATAGGATTAGAAGTTAAGCATGGAGATATTGCTTTTAGAACAAACTTTGCTACGATAAACAACCAAGATATTATTATCGATAGAAGAGCTGGACGAATAAAAACTGGAACAGAAGAACTAGCGAACTTATTTCAAGATATGGAGATTGATGGTATCAAGATTATATTAAAACCAGGAACAGAACACAGAGCTGCTTTGATATTAAGGGGTGAAGGGTTATCTGATATGGTCTCGGAAAATGATCCACATGTTGAGGGTAAAGAACCTCAAGAATTTCATCCTTTAGATGATAGCCCAGAAGCTCAAAAAACAGCTAGAGTTTTGACCACTTTTGTAATGAAAGCAAAGACTCTACTATCAAATGCTGAAGTAAATAAGGATAGAGAATCACAAGGATTGCCTCCTGCAAATTACCTTCTTATTAGAGGAGCTGGTAAAGTTCCTAAATTACCTAATTTTGAGAAGGAGTATTGTTTGGAAACAGCTTGTGTGGCTGGAGGTGGTCTTTACAAAGGAGTTGGAAGATTGCTAGGAATGCATATTATTGAAGACCCTAGAATGACTGGAGGGACTACAACTGATTTATCAGCTACATTTGGTAATGCGTTAGAAGCTCTTAAAAACTATGATTTTGTTTTCACACATGTTAAAGGAACAGATAATTTCTCTCATGATGGTGATCCCGTGGGAAAAATGAAGTTTATCGAAAAAATTGACAAAGAACTGTACAGATTTCTCCCTGAGAACTTTAAACAAGATCTTGTTGTAATGATAACTGGCGACCATAGCACTCCTTGTTCTTTCAAAGATCATTCGGCTGATCCCGTTCCATTAATTATTTGTTCACCAGACTGCCGAGTTGATAAAGTAACAAAATTTGGGGAATCATATGCAGTTGAAGGAAATCTAGGCCATCTTTTAGGAAAACATATAATGGGTATTGCACTTAATGAGCTGAGATTGGTGCACAAATTTGGAGCGTGATATTGACACTTCTAATTTATTGTTACAAAGATTCCTACCTTATTTGCAATTATTTATTGCTATTTTAGCAGTGTCTTTTTCAGCTATAATTGTTGTATTATTAATAGATAGAGATGTTCCTTCTGAAGTAACAGCTATGTATAGAACATTTTTTGCTGGAGTAGGAGCTTTGCTTCTCTCAATTCCCAAGAAGAAGATATCTTGGATTTCAAAGAAGACTACATTAAGAAAAATACATTGGATTGTATTAGCTGGAGTTCTTTTAGCTATTCATTTTGCGACTTGGTTTATCTCTTTAGAATATGTTTCTGTTGCTATTTCAACCACTTTGGTTGACACAGTCCCTATATTTCTAGCTATATTTGGTTTTATATTTTTCAAAGAAAAAGTGGGTGTTATCGGAATAATAGGAATTATTATAGCTTTTATTGGTGGAACACTACTTGCATTTGTTTCAAATATACCTGACATTAAAAATTATTTAGTCACTGATATTAAAGGTGAATTAATTTCTCTTATTCAAACTAATAATTTAGGTTTTCAACCTAATGCTATTCTTGGGATTATTTTTTCATTAATAGGTGCTATTACTGTTACTTTCTACTTCTTAATTGGAAAGAAAATCCTTCAAGATTCTCCTTTGTGGCCATATTTCGCTCTCGTTAACCTAACTTCGTTTGTTTCTCTGTTGATTTATTGTTTGATTAGAGGGTACAAGTTATTTAGTTTCTCTGCTTTTGTATATTTGCTTCTTTTCTTAACTGCTTTGGGACCATCGCTAGTTGGACATGCAACCTATAACTATTCTCTTCGAAAATTACCTGCATTTGTAGTTGGAGTCGCGATTTTAGGAGAACCTGTAGGAGCTACAATTCTTGGTGTATTAATTCTCGGACAAAAACCAGATTTGATTATAATTTTGTACGCTGGAATTATCCTCTTAGGAATAATACTAACTTCTATTTCGCAAAATATAAACTTTAAAATCTTTAAAAGAAAGGAAAATAGAAACACTATCTAATTCTATTTTCTTTAAGTATTTCATCTAATCTATCCATAGCAATTTCAATCTGTTCCACTGTAGGTAAATAGACCATTCTGAATCCATTTTCACCATATGGACCAAAACCGGAGCCAAAAACTGTTAGTATATGCTTCCTTCTAAGTAAGTCAAAAACGAATTCTTTATCATTCTTCCACTTGAAATTGTCCATTGCCAGAACTGGAAAGATGTAGAATGCTGCTTCTGGTTTATAGACAGATATTCCATCCATCTCTGAGAGTCTCCCATACATGGCATCTCTTCTTTCTTTTAGAGCTTTTATAGTTGCTGGGAGATAACTGTTTTGATCTTGCTTTAAAGCCTCAGCTCCTGCTTTTTGAAGAGGTGTAGAAGCACAGAGTCTTAGTCTTGTTAACTTATTTAATCCATCCCAAGGTTCTCGAATTTTATCCGCTGGATCATGTACATATGTGTATCCCAATCTCCAACCTGGAGCAAGAAAGACTTTACTAAAACCATTATAAGCTATCACTGGAACATCTTTAGCTACTTTTGCTGTCGCAGTATGCTTAAGTCCTTCTTCTAACATTAGTAAATCATATGTTTCATCAGATACAATACAAGCATCATATTCTCCAACTATATCAACGATTTCCTTTAATGCTTTTTCAGGGTATACTGATCCTGTTGGATTATTAGGCGTATTCAGAAAAACAAGTTTTGTTTTATCAGTCATTAAAGATCTTATGTGTTCAGGATCTGGGTAGAATTTTTCTTCTACAACTGTTTTGTAGTATTGAATATCATTTTCAAAAATAGTTGCGTTACCAGAATAACTTGGATAGTGAATACCTGGAATCAGTACTCTATCACCTGGATTGGTGAACGCCATGAAGGTCATCTGGATACCTTCTGATACTCCAGAAGTTGCTACTACTCTTTCTGCTGTTACATCAACTCCATATTTTCTATTTTCATACTCAGCAACAGCCTCTCTATATTCAAGTAATCCTTGAGAATTAGCATAAAAATTATAATTTTCATCCTCAGAATATTTAAGCTGACTAGTTAATAATTTTGGAGTTTTAAAACCATATTTTATAGGATCTCCAATATTTAACTTAATAATTTCGTGACCTTGGGCTTCAACTTCATTAGCTACTGCAATTACGTCTCTAATTGCATAACTGAAATTTGAAGTTCGATTAGATATCTTCATTTTTAGTTTTATCCTTCAATTTGAATAAAAAAGAATCTCCAGAAAAATAAAATTATTGGTCTAACCTTATTTTAAAATAATAATTTATTAATACTATTCCCCAGATATTACATCGATAAATAAAATACTCTTTGATTATTTTCTTAAAAACTGGGTGCTTTATTTGCCAGCAATATCTAGTTGTAGTTTTTGTAATGGACCAGCTCAATATTATTGTAAATCTTGTAAACGAAGATTGTGTTCTGAACATATTAGAATTTCAAATACTATATACTATTGTTCGACCTGTGATACAGAAGGATTTGATTCTAAATGTTCAACTTGTGGTTCAGCAACTACATTAACAAGAAATGAACCAACTCTTACTTGTGAATGGTGCAAATCAACAGATGTTGAAGATGGCTTGTTATACCATCAGCAGCTACCACATCTTATTTTCTCTTCTTTTAATGAACTGAACAAGAAACTTTCACAAGTTTGGGATTTGACCCAAGAATATCTTAATACTGTTAAGTCAGTTTTTGAGATAAGAAAGGAAAGAATTATGCTTTTTGGTTCTGTAGAAGATGAAATTACTTTACTTCGAGGAAAGATATCGACTTTTATAGATCAATTAGTGAAATTTGAAAATGACACTTTTTCAATGGTTGATGAAAAACTTAAAACAATCGGTTATATGCGTTTCACTAATCTTGATAATATTGAAAAAGCTGAAGAAATTTTGAATCTTTTACAAGCTCGGTTAGATTTGTTAGATAACACTTTAGAGAGTAAATTCTATGATATTGAAAAAGATTTTACAAAACTAAATAGTAAGGTTGATTTTTTAAACTTTCAGCACAGACTATTGAATAGAATTCACAGTCTTTTACCTGAAGATAGTAATGAGCATTTGATTTCTATAATTCCTAGAATCTGGGTGAAGAAAAATAATAGATTCTACAAGAAATATATCCTTGTTTTAACAAATAGGAACATCTATTTCTTAAGAGAAAAAGGTTTGTTTGATGTGAAATTAAAATCAAAAGAAACACTTAGTTTAACATATATTATAAGTAAAAAGCTTGTAACAAAACTATTATCTAAGAATATGTTCAGTTTTAAGACTCGTTTGGATTCATATACTCTTATAGGAAGAAAAGAAAGTTTAGATCAATTTATGATTTACTTTCATATTATAGAAAATTACATCGATTATTCTATTCATAAATCATCTATAATTGAAGATTTGAAACATTATTCATTAACAATAAATGAGCTTAAAACTAACATTCAAAGGAATGTAAGCCACTTAAGAGCATATTTGCTTAATAAAAGAGAATTAAAACGTGAATTGTACTGGCGTGAAGGACAGGATGCTAGGTTCAAGAAATTATTTGAACAATTACTCTCAGTTGAAAGAAAAATCCACCGATTAAATGAATCTAGAAAAGATGGAACTCGCGGAACTCGTGGAATAGATGGTTTATTAAGAAAATTAACTAGAGAGCATACAAGATTAAAGCAACAACTTGACGATATACAAAGAAGAAGCGAAGAATTCGATGATATGTGGGAATTTTGAGCAAATGCATAAATACTAGCTCAATTTTCTTTTTATTGATTATAATGGCTAAGAAGAAAAGTAATCTTAATAGATTAACTTGGATTTTTACAGAGATGTTTATTGGCTTAGCTGGTTTGGCTTACGGTTTGTGGGGAACTATAACTCAAGAACCTATGATTTATGTAATTTTATTATCGTTAGGTGGAATATTATTACTTGTTGCTATTATTCAATTAATTTTCCACTTCAAAAGGAAGGAAAAAATCTACTGTGCTAAATGTGGTGAAAGAATCAAAAAGAAAGATGATTTTTGTTCTAAATGTGGTGAAAAAATCGAGAAGAAATAGTATTAAACTACTTTTTCCATACCTTCAGGAAATCTGGCATTTCCTCAAATGTAACAATTGGAATATTTAACCACTTTGCATCTGAAGCATCATTTGAGAAGTTATATTCTTCTATTGGTGAGGTCTTATACCGAAGAAAAGATTCAGTCGGTTGAGAATCGATTTCTACCCAAATGATTATGGGTAGAGCATTCAAATCATAGTAACCTAAACTTGTATTGAATATAAAAAATATGGTTTTATCTTCGTGCTTATACCTTCCTATATAACCAGCATTTCTATCGGGACCTAAGCTTGATATTACAAGTTTGATTAAATCACTAATAGATGCTAGTTTTATCCCAGCAGGCGGTTTTAAAGTTGTAGATTCTTTTTCCATAGTATTCACCAAAAAAGTAAAAAAACTGCTTAAAATATAAGCAGAATAGAAATTAACAGTCCATATATAGCTACAGCTTCAATCAACACAATAAAGAGAAAAGCTTTTCCAAACACTTCTGGTTTTTCGGTAATTGCTCCGATAGCTGAACTACTTGCAATACCCATACCTATTGCTGAACCTATACCAGCAAGACCAACTGCTAATCCTGCACCAATTGGTTTAAAATCTGGTGGTGTAGTAGTTTGTGCTAATGTTGTATTTGCTGCTAAGATTATCAATACTGCAATGAACACTAAGAATCCTAATTTTTGAGTAGATTTCTTCTTTAAAAGCATTTTATTACACCTATTATTCAAGCAAGATTCAGCTTAGGCAATTTAAAAATTTCGGAAAGACATCAGTTCTCAGAAAATTAATTGTAAATCAATACATATAATAACTACGAAAGCTTAAATAGGTATAGAAAAAATTAAAGCTGTGAGTTAGATGTTCCGAGACTTTATGGGCTGGCTTTTAGGTACAAAAAAGAGTCCTCGTGACCACATCATTAACCTTCGATTAACTGTAAGAAGATTGGAAAGAGCACAGAGAAAGCTTACTCGTGATGAATCAAAAATGCAGTTAAAGATGAAACAAAGTATACAACGAGGAGACCTTGAATCTGCAAGATTATTTGCAACAGATATAGTTAGAAATAGAAGATGGGAATTTGGTTATCAAAAACTTGTTTCTAGAATGAATGGGCTTATCTTTAAATTAGAACGAGCAGACACTGCTGCTAGTATGGCTGAGGAAATGCATGGAATAGCTTCTGCACTTCGAACAGCAAATGCACAACTACAAATTCCTGACTTGGATAGAGTTATTCAAGATATGGAGAGTTCTATAGATGGTATTGAGGAATCAACTGGAACCATTGAAGATGGAATAGATGATTTATTAGTAGCTGACTCAGATCCTGCTGAAGTAGATCGATTGATTGAACAAACAGCAGCTGAGTTAGGAGTATCTACTCAAGCTGGACTACCTTCTGTAGGAGTCGTAGAAACTGACGATTTGGAAAATGAGATTCAAAAATTAAGGAAAAGAGAAGAAGATTAAAAAAGTGATTAATTATGGTTAAAAATTGGCTTTTTGGAAAGAAAAGGAAAGAAGATGCTGATGCTTTAGCAACACTTAAAGCTCAACAAAACAGACTTCAAGCTGAAGCTAGAAATCTCGAAAGACAGTCGGATGAACAAAAAGTTCTAGCTGCCAAAATGCTTCAAGCAGGTAACAAAGCTGGAGCTCGTCAAGCTCTTATACGAAGACAGGTTTTCATGAAGCGACTGAATACTGTACATAATACTGCTATGAATCTGCAAGCTCAGATAGATAGTATCCAAACCGCAACATCAACAGCTGAAACTGTTAAAGCAATGGAACTTGGTACAAAAGTTGTTGGCGAGAAAATCAAGACAGTATCACCCGAAAGAACAGAACGAGTTATGGATTCAGTTATGGAACAAAGAGATCAAATTGAGATGATGACTGAAGCTTTGTCAGATCCAAGTCTATCTGAAGGTATTTTGGATTTCGAGGACGATGCAGCTATTGATGAGCAATTAGCTCAATTAGAGGCTGAAATGGATCTTGGTAAAACTACAAGTCTTCCTGATGTTTCTGGTTTACCGTCAACACCAGTAGGGACAGCATCTGAAAAAGAAGAAGATACTTCTGATCTCGAGGCTGAACTCGAAGGTTTGAAGAAGAAAATGAGTGAAGATAACTGATTTACTTCTTCCCTTTCAATATTTTTTACATGAAACTGAATAAAATATTTTATATTGGATAATTGAAATAATTAGATAGAGGTTGTAAACGCTTGTCAGCTCAAGGCTTAATTGACCATGCTAGGGAATTTGCTTTAAAAGCATATAATTTTGATAAAGAAAAGAATTATAGTGAAGCAATTCCATATTATTTAGATGCAGCTGAGGCTTTAATGAAAGCTATCAAATTTGAACGAAATCCTCAGATTGCTCGCTCCTTAAAAAAGAAAGCAGAAATGTATATTAGTAGATCAAAGGAACTTAAAGAATTATTAGAGAGAAAGAAAGAACGTAAATCAACTGCTGGAAGTGACGATGAAGAGGAAGATAAACTTGAAGGAGCTATTTCTGACATTATAGTAACAGAAAAACCAAATATAACTTTAAACGAAATTGCCGGTCTGGAAAATGCTAAACAAACACTACGAGAGGCAATAGTTTTACCTTTAATGAGACCAGACCTTTTTTCAGGTGCAAGAAGACCTTGGAAGGGGATACTTTTATTTGGACCACCTGGATGCGGTAAGACACTTCTCGCCAAAGCAACTGCTGCTGAAGTAGAAGCCACATTCTTTAATGTTAGTGCATCTTCAATTATCTCAAAGTGGCTTGGAGAATCTGAGAAACTTGTCAGAACACTCTTTGAACTTGCACGTGAGAAACAACCAAGTATCATTTTTGTAGATGAAGTAGATGCTCTCGCTGGTGCAAGAGGGGGAGAACATGATGCGATGAGACGAGTAAAAACCGAATTATTAACCTCAATGGATGGTCTTTCAAGTTCTGAAACTGATAGAATTGTAACTGTTGGAGCAACCAATATACCAGAATCTATTGATGGTGCTTTCAGAAGAAGATTTGAAAGAAGGATTTACATCCCTCTACCAGATTTTGCAGCTCGTGTAGCTATATTTACCTTAAATACAAAAGGTGTAGAGTTAGCAGATGAAGTTGATTTTGAGGTTCTTGCAGAGATAACTGATTGTTATTCTGGATCAGATATAGCAATGGTTTGTAGAGAAGCAATTATGACTCCAATTAGAGAATTGGATATGGCTGGTGCTATTAATGATACTTCTGTAAAAGCGAGACCTGCTACTCAGGATGATTTTCTTGAAGCTATAGAAGCAATCAATCCTTCAGTTAGTGATGACGAAATTGAAAAATATGATCAATGGAACGAGGAATTTGGAAGTGCATAAATAAGAGGTCCTCTTGATGTCAACAACAGAGAAGAAGAAGTTAGAGAAAGAAAAAAAATCCTCAATTGACTTAAAACAACTGAAAGAAGAAAAAAAGATTTCAGAAGAGAAATTAAAACTTATAGAAGCCAGTATTAAAGGTTTAGAGGTCTCTGAGGAAGAATTGAAATCAACTCTTCCTGCTGAATCAGTAATTAAGCTAAAAGATGATACATCTAAAGATCAACGAGCTGTACTTGAAGTAGAATTCGATGAAGCTCTACCAAAATGGATTAAAGCACCTTGGATGTATATCAGACCAAACAAAGGAGATCAAATAGAATCATGGCTGGAAAGCTGGTCTGCTATTGTTCTTGATTATTCTAGGATATTTGTTATACATATAATAAATATTAATGAAATTAGATCGGTTCATCCTTTTCATAATAAAAAAATTGGTAAGAGATTAACAATCGATCAGGTCCGTGATATAATTGATCATCTAGTAACCCATAACATTGCTAAATGGCTAGATGAAGATAACAAGACTCGAGCTAGAATATATTGGAAATCTGATGAAGAATGGGCTGATCAACTCTTAGACTTCATGATTGAAACAGGAAGAGTCGTTGAAATACATTCTCTCTACGATCTAACTCAACTTGAAGAAAATTGGTCTAATTTACCGGCAGATGACCTGATTATAGTGTGTGAAATGCTTGTAGAGCGTAAAGTTGCTCGATGGTTGAATAAAGAAAAAACAATAATACAATTTGAAGCAGATAAGGTATATTAAAGAGCAGTTAATACCCTAATAATCCTGGGAACCAATACTTAGTGCCTTCAGAGTAACTTTTGTCTACTCTTGCTATACCATGCTCCTCGAAGAATTTCAGAGTTCTGTCTATTCTTTCTTCTGTCCAATCGGTTTTCATAAGTAGAGCCTCTTTAGTTATAAAACCTTCACGAGAAGCATAATTTAGTATTATGTCGTGATCAGTACTAAATTCAACTGTAATGAATTCCAAGATTTTCACTCCAGAACCTAATATTCTGTAAGGAGGTAATAACTGGGAATTGATTAATTTATCAATAGATCTTCTCATATCGTCGATTGAAACCATTCTACCAGGACGTTTCTTGTTTAATTGTGTAAAAAGTTCACCTACAGCAATTATACCCCCATTTTCAGGGATTAATTCTTGCCCTAGCTCTAATATTTCATTTGCTAAAACATCATAGAAACCTCTTCCTGTTAGCCTGTCCTTGAACGTTGGAGCTTCTTTCCAATCAAAACGACCAATTTCTGTGGGTAAACCTAACTCTTCTCGTAAGTTGGCTAGTTTCTCATAATAATCCTTATTTTCAGAGATTTTATCTCCATATTTCTTTTCAAATTTCTTCAGTTCTTTTTTAATTTCACTGATGTTGTTGATCATCTGTTCAAGTTCTTTGATCATTAATTCAGCATCTTTTACTTGAAAAGCTGATTTTACTTTTATTTTCTTTTCAATATCTCTTAGACCCACTTCAATCTCCTATTTTGTTATTGTCTAGCAATTATTTATATCTTCTCAAATTAAAAACACCGAGTTTAGAATAATTTTGGTAATTCCAGTAACCAATTTTTAATTTTTTCAGTTAACATCTGCCTTTCTTTGGATGATAGAAATGCTGCTAGCTTGTTTTGATATTTTCTAAAAAGCATTTTATAAATATCATTCATTTCTTGAAAAATCTTTTCTCCTCCCCTTAATTTCTTTATTTCCAGTGAAAGTTCTTCCAATTCTTCTAAAATATACCCTACATCAATTCGTATTTCCACCATGTCCACTAATTCGAATAATTCTTTCCGAATAGAGATAAATTCATTTTCCATAGGGCTTGTTCTTACCATTTTTATCACAGAGTTGTTCAACTACAAGAAAAATAAAGGAGAAATGATTTGAGAAACTTGATCCGTTATAACTCTTTTAATAATCTTCTAAAATCATTTAACCATCTGGCTGCCTGGAATTCTAGTTTCTCACAATCCTCTTCTTTAATTATTTCCTGTGGATTGTATTTGGACAATATCCTTTTCCAACTATTCATATCACTGACTACCCAATGGTCTTTTGGAATAGATGGAAAAGTTGTCAAGATGTGAAGCATCTCATCAATATCTGCAAGTAATAAATCTGCTCTTGCTACCGATTTTAATCTAGTTAAGTCAATTAGTTCAATAGCCGAAGAAACAAAATCTGCAGTTTTTGAAGGCATTTTCTTCAATGTATCAAATGGTATTGATGCAGTATCTTCAGTTTCCTCTCCTTCAGCGCTTCTAAGTTGCTTAATTCCTTTTGGATATTTCTTTTCAAGATCTTCTCTCTTTAGGAATTCATCTTGATTGAAACCAATTTTCTCCAATTGTAATCTTGTTTTGAAGATATCTCTAATTAAAGCTTTTAACTGCTTTCTGTAAGCAATTTGTTCAATCTCATTATCTTCATATCCCTCAACCAATGCGTCCAACGTAGCAATAGCTGCAAATAAATCTGCTTCTAAACTCATCAATCTTTCATCTTCTTTTGTCATACCACCACTTGATTTAACTTTAACTTGGTTAAGCTGTTTTTCAGCTATAAAACCTTTTTTCGTATATAATTTATGTAACTTAAGATATTCAATATTTGTCATATCTCCATCTTCGAACTTCTCTGCAATAACATCCAAAGTGTCTTGAATTGCAACAAATTCAGCTTGCAAATCTTCTTCAATAGATATTGAAATCTCTTTTGATTTTGGTTCAATATCTATACCTCCTTCTTTCAACAATGCTTCTCTCTCACCTTCAATCTGTCTTGAAATTTTCTGAATTTCTCTTTGATAGTGAACAATTGAGTCATCCAGATCTCGTTTTTCAGCAACCATTTGAGGGCTACTTGACGAAGCTAGAGAAACTTGAGGAAGTTCTTTAATAGGAATTTGTGTAATGGTTAAACCTGTTTGTTTTTCTTCCTTATTTGTTTTCTTAACCTTAGTTTTATATGTTTTAGCAGGAACATTGACAAAGAGCTTCTTTATATCTTCAATTACTTGATACACATGATAATCGGTTTGCCATTCTGCAAGAATACGTAAACTCAAAGTACCATCATCTTCAACATTTGGATGATTAACTTTTGGTGTTATATCAACAAATGGAGGAACTTCAGGGAAACCATCTTGAATATATATATTAGCAAATATAGGGATTTCTGTACCTTCTATTGTACCTACATATCCCTTCCACTGTTTAAGATTCCCTCTAACGGGCTCAAAATTCAGCTGCTTATCAAATATTAACTGCATTTCATTTGCGAGTAGATAATCATCTGCGGAAATTTTGTTCACCTAATTTTTTATCTCTAATAAGTGAATACCTTCAAACTTTAAAAAATATTGCATTTAAAATGTTATTTTTCTTCCATTCTAATCTTTGATTTGAAGTACAATTTTAATTGGACTCGCTAAATTTTTATCAATAATGTAAGCGACAGCCTTTGAATCTTTTATTACTTCTTTTATTAGCTTTTCTGGATCTATTATGGATCCCTTAATCATAATGTCTGGCTTAGAAAGCCCATAGGTTAAAATTAATCTAAGATTAACGTCTTTGAAAGATTCATCAGAATTTACAATAAAATCAATTTGCTCAAGTTTATAGAGGTCTCCGCATGTAGGACATTCATCTGATTTTGTGAGTTCAATTATTGTTGTTGCATTATTTAGACCATCGTAGAACATATAATTCTCTAGTGTAGAACCTATTCCAAGTATTAGTTTTAATGCTTCTTGAGACATAAAACCTGCAATAATGGAAGACAATGTTGCAACAGCTGGTAAAGGAGGTTCTTTTTCTTCCTCTTCTTTTCTGTCCTTCTTTCTTTCTTCTCCAAAAGGAGTACAAGCTTGAGCTAGTTCTTCTTCAGGCACTAAAGGTTGGCATTCAAAACACGCTGTTTCATGAGGTTTTATTACTTGAACATTACCTAAAAATGCAAACATTCCTCCCATCACTAGTGGTGCATTTACTCTTATTGCCATAGAATTTATCCAACGTCTACCTATGAAAGTATCTAAACATGAAATAATTACATCTGCTTCTTCATAAACTGAGAGTGAAACTTCTTCCATCTTTTTATGTATAAATTCAAGTTTACACATGGGATTTAATTCTCTTAATCTTTCCACTGCAATTTCAGATTTTGATTTTCCTACATCTTTATCCCGAAAAAGTAACTGTCTGTTTAGATTAGAAATTTCAATAGTATCAAAATCGATGATGATTAACTTCCCTATTCCAGAAGATACTAAAATGGTAGCTACATAACTACCAATTGCTCCAGCACCAACAAGAATAACTGTACTCTTTTCTAATTTTTCTTGATTCCAACCTGGAATCAGCATTTGTCTAGAATAGCGTTCTTCATCACTCATATTCAGTACTACCCTTAATATTCCTTTTAGGTTTATCTTGTATAAGTTTTTTTTTACTGAGTAACAGAATTAAAATATATTAAGAAAAGAGAATTTTTGTGAAAAGAGCATTTAGAATTTAAGAACCACCTTTGGTTCTTGCAATAAGATAGCATTTATCGCCATCCATCATACCTGTTTGTTTAAGGATTTCCGAGTCATCCAGCTGTTTACCATGGAAAACTATGATAACTGTATTTGCTGGGATTTTTTTCTTCTTTGCTACTTCTCTTTTTAATTGAGCAACTGTTGACTGTGGATCTACATCTAGCTCAATTGACCCCCCACCAATTGCTGTGACTACTGAAATACGCATTTTTTTAACACCTAAATTGTTCTAATTTCTTTTTATACATCTTCATTATTAAACCTTACCAAATTATTCTAGGAATTAACTGTTTTTTCCTTTTCTCCTTTTCGTTTAATTGTAATAGAAGAAGGAATGCCTTCAATCTCCCTTTCTAGTTTCTTTATACCCAATCTTGAAATCTGTTTTCCTTCAAGAAAACCAATCTTAATCATATACAAAACATTCTTAAAAATAATTTCAGCAGTTTGATTTTTGTTAGAAGTTCTATAAAGACTTGACCAATATTCAAATGCTTCTGGAACCAAGAAGTACTGCATAAGGGCTATCTTATCTTTTTCTTCAATACTCTGCGGAACCTCTTCTGCATTTTTTAGCTCTTCCATTCTTTCTTTTCGTTTTTCAGCAATTTTCATGAGTTCTTGAGCTTTTCTTTTCCTAATTGCGTCCAATTCATCATCATTGGTCATTAAGCATCTATTTTCCATCTTTTATTCAAGTTATAAATATATTTTTTAATTACAGAGTTAAATTTGTAAGATTATTTCAAATGAAAAAGAGAATGTTTATTCTCTTCCAATAGGTAGATGTTTTTCTACAGGTAAATATCTTGAAAGATAATTAAACTTTTCAGCATATTTTACACCACATTTAAATCCATTTGATTTTCTCCCAACTTCAATCCAATCATCTATCTGTTGCCAACCATAGAAATCACCATATAATTTAGCAACTTTTCTAATCTTCTCAAAATTGCCTGTTACATCTATATAGGTAATTGGTAGAGGAGAAGTTTCTTCATAATACATGAAGAATGGAATTTGCAAGGAAGGTCTAAAAGGATCTAAAGGTTCAGTAATCTTAGGTATTCTCGCATATGTTATTGCGTCGTATAATATGTTTGCCGTACCCCTGTGATCTGGATGTCTTGTGTTCATTGACCATGTAATAACTGCATCTGGTTTTATCTCAGCGATTACCTTGGCCATTTTTAGTGCACTATCTCTAGTAGCACGAACTGATGTATCTCCGTAACCGAGAAACATAGTTTCACACCCTATAATTTCCCCTACTTTTTTTCCCTGTTCTTCTCGGATCTTCTTTACTTCGGAGAAATCCATTCCATTGAAATGAGAAGCCATTTCTCCACTAGTGGTCCATGCTAGAATCACATGATCCCCTCTTTCTACGTGGTTAGCTAGTGTCCCCATACAACCTATCTCGTCGTCAGGATGCGAAAAACAAGCAAAAATTGTTTTTTTATTATTACTCATTAGTTTTTCATAATCTTTAGAGTTTTTAAATATCACTTAGAATGACTTTTAGAATTTAATACTTTGAAAGAAGTGTCTTGCCAAAAATACTTTAAATAATCAAAACAACGCATATCTATCAAGAGTTATCATGAACCAGAGGATAATCCAGATGTTTGAAGAAAAGAAAGATCAAAGAATTGCCAGAATAATTGAACTTCCAATTCCAGTTGAATTCTTTGATATGCTTCAAGATTTGGTTTCTTTTTATGGTAGCACTGACAAAGCTATATTAGAATCAATCAAAGCTCATCATAAAGAACAATTTGGGACACTAGATGATTTTAAAATAACGCTTTCCTCTACTGGTAAAAGTCCAATTCAGCATACTTCTAGTATTAAAACTTCAGTAACAGATGCTAGAATAGCTAAAATTATTGAGAATGGAAAGAAAATAGAGAAAAGAACAAAAGAGGAAATTGAGAAAGTAGATGATTTGTTAGAAAAATTAGAAGGTTTAACTGATCTGGCAGAATTAAAAAATGAAATAAGTTCTATGAAATCAATGATAGAGCGAATACAAACGACAGGTGTATCAGTTGGTAGAACAAGAGGTACCAGAGCAGATTTGTCCTCATTAGACGTTTCAATTGTTGATGATGTTGAAATACCTCTCTCGCCACCTGAGCGACCACTTTTAGATACGGTACTTGACAGTATGCTCTTCTTTGATGATGAGGACTTAACAGAAGAGGATGAAGAAGAAAATAAAGAAAAAGAAACTGATAAAAAAGATTAGAAATCTATGCACCAAGATTTTTAGCTTGTTTGACTAAATTTTCTGCAATATCTGTAAAAGCTTCATCTACATGAGCTCCAGTTAATGCACTTGTTCGGAAACTGTTGTGACTTTTTAATTTAGTTTGTACTTCAGTACATTCTTTTTTAGAAACAGCAATTTGATTCTTCAGATCTTCTTTGTTTCCCACTAAAACTTTTACAACATCCTTACCACAGTTATCAACAAATTCTTTACTCCACTTTTGAACATTCTTCAGTGTAGAAGCTCTAGTAAGGTCGTAAACAAGTAATGCAGCTTTAGCACCAGTGTAGAATGTATGACGAATAAATTGGAACCTTTCTTGACCTGCTAAATCCCAAATGGATAAAGCAACTCTTGTACCATCGCTTAAATCTACAAGTTTCTCTGACGGTTCCATACCAATTGTCATTAGATAAGAACTATCAAATCGATCGTGAACAAATCTTTGAACAAGACTTGTTTTACCTACAGCTGCGTCTCCAAGCAGAAGAATCTTGAAATTATAATCAGGCTGTTTACTCATTTTCTCCAGCTCCTAAAAGATTCAATACTTTTTCAAGTTCGTCATGAAGGCTATCAAGGTAGAAAGGTTCGAAATGTCCTTCTGCTCTGTCAATAGTGGATAAAGATATACATAAATCTATAACAACGGATTTGTGTTCCTTTTCGAGATCAGCTGGTCGATACGATTCAATCTTTTTTTGAGCACTTCTCGCAAGATGAGAAATTTCCTTTCGAGAGGAGATTCCATTTTCGAAAGAAGAAAGAACTTCTTGCATCCATTGAACAGCTTTCTTGAGTTCATCAATTTTACCAAGAGGGGAAATAGTACTCATTACAAATAAGAAAAAGAAACAGCGTTAATATAATTTGCGCTTGAATTGTAAAAAAAAGAAAAAAATAAGGGAAAAACGGAACTGTTTCTTTAATTTTCGTTTTTCACTTCATGAAATTTGGAAGCTCTTCTTGTTAGTACAATCAAAAAGGAAAACAGTAACCCAAAAATTAAGTAATGAACTGAACTAACAGTCTCATCAGAAGGGATAGTTAAAACAGTAAAGTTAGCATAAGTGAAGTCTGCCACTCCAAAAGAGACTTGAAATTGTACAGGTAATAATTCAGCATTAGAAGGGTATAAAGTGTTTATGGGTCTGAGTACGGTATAATTGCCGTCAGGAAGGTAGGGTATATCGTTTTGATTGATGTAGAATAACAAAGTCTCATA
>CAZJUB010000019.1:0-39107 GCA_964549075.1 uncultured archaeon
CTGGTAAAATCGTGGGTTTTATTGGTGGTATACCTAGAACACTATCAATAGAAGGTAAAAAATACAAATTTGCTATTCCATCTTGGTTGAGTGTGCATGCTCAACATCAGGGAAATGGTATTGCTAAAGCTATGGGAATTAGATTATTTGAAATAGGAATGCAAAAAGGATATGACGGAGCATTCTCATTACACGAACCTGAACAACATGGAATAGATGTTTCCACAGCTGTCTCCAGAGATAAAAAAATAAAATTTCAGAGAGTTATTACTTTAACAAAATTTGTAATCAAAAGTTTTGATGTTGAAAAAGTATCAACTGTGGTTAAATTGAGATGGTATGAAAAACTGGTTTTTAAAATGTATCAAAAATTCAAAAAAATAGACTTAACTAACATAAGGGTATGCAATAAAGAAGACATACCAGATATGTTTGTAATTATTCAAGAACAAGTCAAACGAAATCAACTATCTATTGTTCCCACATATGAAGATTTTGAGTGGATGCTAGATAATCCAAATGTAATATGTGTTGTTCATGAAGATAAAAAGGGTAAAGTTATTGGTTTTATGTTAGCTTGGGAATTTATGTTAGCAGGATTAGGGAATAAGATACCTTTTGGTTGGTTAGATATGGTACATATTCATCGTTTAAATAAGAATCAAGGGAGTAATTTAGCTAATTACTTATGTCAAGTTAGTCAACAAAAAGGTTGGTTTGGTTTACAAACACCTTATATCCCATATTTTGATATGAAACCACTTAAGAAAGCTAATTTCTTCTTTTTTAGTAAGAAAATCAATCTTGATTTATTTAACTTGAGGAATGTAAGTATTCCAGAAAAAGTAGAATCTTTTTATTTTGATTGGAGATAACGCACGATTGAGCTGCTATCCTTAATGGTTATATCTTGTTATCCTATACATGGTAAGATTGATAAAGTTACAATTTAGTAGTAGTCAATGGTGTTTAAAATGAAAGATACATTGATAAATGCATTAAAGGTGGCGGAAATAAACTTTCTTATGTCTTTTAAAGAGATTAAACCTGAGATTGTTACTAAACAAATTCAAAAAGATACCAACCATATAGCTTGGATTATTGGACATTGTGCTACACATTTTGATCATTACTTATCATTTTTTACAAACGACCATATTATTTCTAAAGAGGAGCATGATTATTTCAGCTATGGTATAGAGAAGAGTAAAGTAGTTAGCTATCCATATTCTTTTTCAGATTTAATAGATAATTACTTAAGAATTGTAAGTCTATTCTTCGAAATTTTAGATTCTATTCCTGAATCTGAATTTGAGAAATCTCCTTCTGAAGAAGATGGTGAAAATCTATCTGATATGCTTATTAGAATTACTTTACATATAATGGGGCATACTGGACAGATTGTTCTAATAAGAAGAATGCTTGATGAACCTTTCTGGTCTTTTGTAGGTGGAGTACAAAAGAATCAAAGGGAAAAACTGAGAAACAGTTGGATCTCATGGTGGAATGAAAATAAGCAAGATTATTATTCTAAATAATCATATTGCTGGCCATTTGAACGCTTTGAAGATATTTAATAATCGTTTGATATTTCTTGGATTTGCTTCTTTTATTGAAGCTGTTTGAAATTTTTGATACTCTAATCTTTTTATTAGAATTTCAAGTCTTTTCTTGAAATTTTTAAAATTTTTCTGATCTTTCTGTATCCAACCTGTCTCTGCTACAGCCACTAATCTAGGTAATACTTGCCAATCTAATCTTTCTCTGTTTGGTATCCATTCTGTCCAGATAGGTGCTTCTATTCCCAAGATATGATTTTGGTTTTGTTGTTCTACATAATTTGCTATAGGTTCAAACATATAGGTCTTTCTTAAAGGTGTCATAATATAGCTGTAATCTAGATAATATCGGAATAGATTGGAAATTACAATATCTCCACCTCTTTTAATATGTTTTCTAACTAGTTTCTTTCCAGTTATCAACCAATGTTGGCCAATGATATTTTTATCAGTGGTTTCTGTTAAAATCTCATTCCACCCAATGACTCTACGTCCTTTAGAGGAGATATATTTGGCTATTCTTTCTATAAAATAAGCTTGTAGTTCATCATAATTATGTAATCCCTCTTCTTTCATCTTTCTTTGACAAACCTTACAGTTTTTCCAGTTTTTCTTAGGAACTTCATCCCCCCCTATATGAATAATCTCAGAAGGAAATAAAGCTAAAACTTCATCGAAAACATCTTCTAGAAACTCATAGGTATGCTCTTGTCCAGCACAATAGGTTTCATTTAATACTCCAAACTTTATTGGTACATCAATTTTCTTTTTAGTACAACCTAATTCTGGATATGATGCAATTGCTGCTGAGGAATGTCCGGGGATATCTATTTCAGGAATTACTCTAATAAAACGCTCTTCAGCATATTGAATCACTTCTCGGATTTGGTCTTGTGTATAATAACCTTTATGCGTTTTTCCTCTAGTTTTCTTACTTGTCCATCCCCCAATACGAGTGTCAGCTCTTTTTGAACCTATTTCTGTTAATTTAGGATACTTTTTTATTTCTATTCTCCAGCCTTGATCTTCAGTTAGATGCCAATGAAAAGTATTCATTTTAAAGAATGCAATTAAATCGATATAGTCTTTGATATCCTCAACATTGAAAAAATGTCTTCCTGAATCAAACATAAATCCTCTCCACTTAAATCTTGGGTAATCTTCAATGATCAAACAGAGAACAGACCACTCTATTTCTTTAACAATTTCATCTGATTCTATTTCAACTGGCAGAAGTTGACGAAGTGTTTGAATTCCATAAAAAACACCAGCTGGTTGAGGTGCTCTTATATTAATTAAATCCGGTGAAACTTCTAAAATATATCCCTCAGGAGAAAGGTCTTTCAAACTTTCATCCAGTTCTAGATTTACAGAATTAGATGAAAGTCTCTTAGAAGTGTCCTCAAATTTGTAACCTGTAGGTTTTGATATTAAATTCTTAAAATAATTTAAGACTGCAAGTAGATCTTTAGAAGCATAAATCTTTGTAGCTTCAGTAAAAACAAATTTTCCATCTTCAATTTTAAGATTATATGGCTGAGGAATCATATTTATAATTTAGGTATTCAAGATAATAAATCTTATTCGAGATAATCATTATATATATTCAAAAGGATAAAGGTCAATATGGCAAAAATTCCTAATTTTAAGGTTCAAAAAGCAAGAAACTTTGTTCTCGAGTTTAAAGACCCATATGCAATACTATTACTTAAGAGAGAGGTTGACCTTATTCCTATAGATAGTAAAGAATTTCTATATCTCCAAGAACAATTGTTTAAAGAGAAGGGATTAATCAAGTTAATGGATAAGCAATTAGCAACTGGTGCATGGCTTCTTCCAGAAAAGGAAGATGTTTTTGGTCCTCTTCAAAAATCAACAATATGGACATTGGTTCTATTGGGTTTAATGGGATTAAATGGAACTATTGAGAGAAAAATAGAAAAAGCAATAGAGTATATTTTTGAAACACAGTATGATTACAATACTAATACTTTCCACAATCATCATGAATTTTGGGGAGATTTTATGCAATCTCATAACGCTTCAATTCTAAGAGCTCTGATTCGTCTTGGTTTTACAGACAATAAAGATGTGAAGAATGCCTCAATTGCTCATCTAGATTTAATACATGATAAAGAAGGATATTGCAAATATAAAAAAGGGAATTTAAAATGTGCTTGGGGATTGATTAAAAATCTACTATTTCTTAATGAATGGCCTGATTCTTGGAAGAATTCTAAAGTGAAAGAGAGTATTACAGCATGTCAAGACTATCTTTTAGCATATGATCTATCAACTGCAAATTATCCTAGATTAGCTGAAAAACCCAATAACAAATGGATGAGGTTTTCATACTTCAAAACCTATCATAGTGATATCTTTGAAGCACTAGAAGCTTTAGTGACAAGCGGTATTTCAGACCATCCTGTAATTTCAAAAACTTTAGATGTTATAGGAAAACGATGTTCAAATGAGAAAACTTGGTTATGTGAATTGAATGTTAACATGCAATTAAAACTTGAAAAGAATGGACAAGAGAGTCCATGGTTAAGTATTAGAGGTTTGAAAATCAATAATACTCCTACTTGAAAATTCCAAATAACTTAGGCAGCGAAAATTGAATCCGCTCTTCGCTCCAGTTCAATCTTGAAACTATCATCCAGATATATTGGTGTTTTGGACACTTCCTCTAACTTATTCCAGAGGAATTTTATAGAAGATACCTTCTCAACATAGTTTGTTAATTTACTCAAGGCAGTAAATGATTGTCCTTTGTAAACATATGAAAAAAGAAAATCACCTTCGACTTTTATGATAAGGGTATAATTCTGATGTTTTATCCTTTCAATATGTCCAGTTGTTTCAAAAATTTCTGATGCAAAAGAATTGATTGCTGCTATAAAACCACCAATTAATGCATCATCAAGTGTTGATAATGTATGGAATTTTCTTGTAAAAAGTGTTTTTCCACTTTTACTTATTATAATCAGATACACAGGATTTTCTAAGGAGAAATCTAACATCTCTATTTCTTTATTACTTGTCATACTCGCAATTAAGTCATCTATTTGTATCATAGATATTCTTTTATCAAAAGTAGCACTCTCATCTTTCAATCTTGCCCATTGTTTTGCTTGGTTTAAGAGAGTTTCATATTCATTATTAATCTTTAAAACTAATCTGTGCAGTTGCTTTTCTTCTGCTATTATTTGAGCTTGTATTAGGAGCTTCTTTGCTTTGTTTAAATCTAATGAAATTAAAGCTAATTGGGATTGTAACCAATATGTTTGAGTTAGTAACAAGTAAGAATGCTGATTTCGAGCTATACTCTCTAATTTTGCGACGTATACTTGAATTTCATCTAAAACCTCTATACTACCCGTAATTTTGAGCTCATCCAGAAGTAAATCACAAAGCGTAAGAAGAGCTTTTTCTACAATTTCATGACTAGTTGTTTCATCGTTAATTACTTCTTTGAGTAAACCTTCAGCTTTTGCTCTGTTTTGAAATCGTGTACTAGTCATCAAAATCAAAGCTTCAGCAATCTTATATCTTTGGTCTATAGATTTTATGCTTAATTCGTTTTTTATTTTTTCTAATTCATCAAAGTATTCTTTTGCTTTATCCAACATATTATTATCAAGTGAAATAAGAATTAAGTTGTAAAGATTGGTGCTAATTGCCTTCTTTCTGTTTTCTTCTTCAGAAAGCTTGATACTTCTTAAAACATATTCTGAAGCCTTTTTATAATCACCTTTGCTATAGTAAATCAAACCAATCTGACTCAAACAAGTGGCAATGGGTGCTTGATAACCTTGTTCTTCAAGATATTTTAATGCTAAATTAAAGTTCTCAAGAGCTGTATCAAGTTCTCCTCGATTCCTATAAATATTAGCAATATTTAGATAACAAAGACTGATCATATTCTTATTATTAGTTTCTTGAGAAAGTTTCAAGGAGATAGCATAGTTTTCAATAGCTTTATTTAAATCTCCAAATGAGTCATTTATCCCACCTATATTACTTCTAATGATTGAAATAAGATCTTTGTTATCTAGTTGTACAGCATATTCTAGAGCTTCATGATAAAGTTTGAGTGCTTCTTTGGGACGTCCGTTTTCTCTGCTAAGTATGCCTAATCTATTAAGGGTTTGTGCAATATAATTAGCATTACCGATCTCCTTTCTGATAGATAGGCTTTCATTAACACTATCTAAAGCTTCTGCGAATCGATCGGGATCATTACTCAAAGACATACTTAATCTATCCAGTATTTCTGCTGTTTCAAATTTATTATTTATTAATCTACTTAGTTCCAAGCCTTTTCTTAGAGTCTGTTCTACTAAACTAAGTTCGCCAGTAGCTCTAAAACAGACTCCTTTCATCTTTAATAAAGTAACTTTATAATTCTTGTATTCTATAGAATTAGTATCATAGAGGGATTCTAATTTTCTTTCCAATTCTACAATCAAATTAAGTGAATCTTTGAAAGACCCAGTATAGATAAGGATATTAGTTTTAAGGATTAAAAATTCAAGACACAATTTGTCGATACTTCTTTTATCACATTCTTTTTCCAACTCTGTAACTTTACTATGTGCGTCTTGATATCGTCCAAATTCGAATGAAATGGTAGCTCTCAGAAAACTGATCTCTAAAAGATTTTTTGCAGATAGTATCTCGAGTTTCTCGATGTTATTGAGACTCTCCTCTGCATCAGAATAATTTCCAGCATAAATCATCTTTCTAATAAGATCGAATTCTTGCTGTAAATTGGTATCCACAATTACACCCCTGAAAAATTAATTCCTTTTCTCTTATCCTAACAATTAGATAATTAGAATAAAAAGGTTGATGGTATACCCATCAAAATTCTTTATGATTTAGACCTATATTTTGTTACAGTAGAGACGAACGCTAAAAGCATAAATCCTGTTATTGAAATAGAAGTAAATCCTTCTGTTATAGTTGCTTCCCAACCAGACAATTTTGCCCACAACCACCAAATTGCATAAGCTTTTTGATTACCATTAAGAGCTTGACTATGAGCACAACTGCAACTGTACCAATCTATATCTTCGGTATGCGAAACTTGCCAATCTATAGCCCAATTCCCCGAATGAGTATCATTATTCCAATCGCAGTTATCTGTGACATATTTATCACCATAAAAAATACCATCAGGATCATAAGATTCTATATCTGCAAAGTCAAAGAGTATCCTATTACCGCTAATACAAAATTCTCTAATCTGCTCATTTCTCTGATGCAGATTTCCTTCTAAACCAGTTCCATCAACATGCCCAGTCATGTAAACAAACATAACATTAGGGTATTCGAGTTCTAATTGAGCCATCGGTGCGAGATAGTGATCTATCATACTTTGTTCAGTTTGAGAACTAGCTTGACCACACCAACTCCACATTATAACATTACAATCAGCATTTTCTGAATCATCCAAATAATCTCGTGTCGCATCAGCCCAACCTTCATATCCAACATCTGGAACTGAAGGTATAGCATAATCATGCAGAAAAGTAGTATTAAAATCATATAAATTTAAAGTTCCTCCAAGACCTTCTTTGAAGCTAGGAAGTGCATTCATGCCATCAGTAATCTGTGAACCATGGCTAGTATGTTGATAAGCAATATGTAAAGTGTTTTTGGCTTTAAGTATAGTTGAATCTGGTATCTGGTTATACCTAATCATATTAACGATTGAATGATCTGCTATTATTGATTCAGAAAAATCACTTCCATTGATTTGACTTGGTTGAAATACTAAAACAAGATTGAATGTTACTACTAGTATAAAGATAAATTCTTTTCTTTTCATTGATTTAAACCCCTAAAAAAGATAATGTGTATAAGATTATTTATAGGTTTTTGAATCTGAATTAGATAAAATTCTTGATTTTTTTCAATACTTTTGTTAGAAACTCCCCTGCCTGTGCATCTACTTTCAAATCTGCTTTATAATCTAACGGAGTTGGATCTATATTGATAATAACCAATTTAGCTCCATTTCTTTTTGCTCTATTTGGAAAACTTGCAGCTGGTTGTACGACTAAGCTTGAACCAACTACAATCATTAAATCGCACTTATTTGTGTGTTCCTTTGAAATCTTTAGTTCTTTTTCAGGCATTGGATCATTAAAATTCACAACAGAGGATATTATTCTACCTTTGCAAACAGGGCAGATAGGCTGATTTGCCAATTGTTCCTCTGTTCGAAAACCTCTCCCATGGATTTCTCTGTTCCAACCTATTTCTTCTCTTTTAAATCTAGCATCACAATCCATGCATTTCATATATTTATAATTTCCATGCAATTCAGCAATGAGTTCAGGTCTAATACCGGATTTTAGATGTAGATTATCTACATTTTGAGATATTAAAAATTTAAGAAAACCTAGATTCTGCAATTCAAGAATCGCTTTATGTCCTTCGTTAGGAGTTACATCATCAAAATGTTTGGATTTTGGTGGAGGGAGTCCTTTATCTCTTCTCGTCCACATACCATTTTTACCTCTAAAATCTGCTAAACCTGATTCAGTACTGATTCCAGCTCCAGTAAAGACAACTAGATATTTAGAAATTAAAATAAGAGATGCAACTTCTTCAACTTGTTGTTCTAATGAAGGAATTTTCTCCACCTTTTGATTTATTCATTATAATTTGATTTTAATGTTTACTATTGGACAGAAATAAGGAACCCGTTAGATTTAATTAGTATTAAGAATTTTTTAATTAATGAGTAACAAAAGTGAAAAATCTGAATTAGGAGAAGATGTAAAATTACTACAAAAATTGATTCAAAACAAATGTGTTAATCCTCCTGGGAATGAGATGAAATCAATTAAAACCATCGAAAATTTCCTTAAGAAAAAGGGAATCGAATGTGAAATTTTTGAAACTGCTCCAAATAGAGGTAATCTAGTAGCAAAAATTGAAGGAAAAGACAAAAATCAGCCTGGTTTAATCTTAGGTCCAAGTCACGTTGATGTAGTTCCTATTGCAAAACCTGATCAATGGGATGTTGATCCATTTGCTGCAGAAATAAAAGAAGGATCTATTTGGGGTAGAGGAGCTCTAGATATGCTTTTTATTGTCGCAAGCCAAGTTTGCGCATTTGCTAAGCTTTTTGAGGAAAAGTTCCAACCAAAGGGTGATGTAATTCTATTTATTGTATCTGATGAGGAATGTGGAGGGGAGTATGGAGCAGAATGGATGGTGAAGAATCAACCAGAAAAAATCAACATAGGCAAGAAAAAGATGTATGCTGTTACAGAAGCTGGAGGAATGTCAATTGCACCAGGGAAGTTTGTTTTTATTAATGGTGAAAAAGGAGCTTCATGGAAAATTCTGAAATTTAAAGGTACTCCAGGTCATGGTAGTATGCCTTTTGCAAGCGATAATGCAGTTCTAAAAGCCTCAAAAGCTGCAACCTTATTATCAGTATATTGTGATAAAAAAATACCTCTTGAAACTAAATATCTAAACAATTTAGCTAAAGGATTGGGTTTGAACTTTCTTGTAAGATTATTGTTGACTAGTAAAAGGTTACTTCCCCTAGCTATAAAATTACTCGCTAAACGAGATCCTCAGATGGTCAAATTTATTCATAGTTTAAGTAGAATGACTATATCTCCAAATATTATAAAAGGCGGAATCAAAACCAATATTATAGCAACAGAAGCTGAACTCTATTTAGATATTAGGACACTCCCAGATCAAAAAGATGACTATGTTATAAAACACATTAAAAAAGCGATAGGAAAACTTTCAGATGAAGTAGAAATTCTCACTCATACTGATGCTGGAATTATGTCTGAAGGAACAGAAAGTCCTTCACAATCTGAATTTGTTGATGCAATGGAAAAAGCGATAGCTAAAGAACTTCCATTAACGAACATGGTTCCTTTAATAGCCATGGGGGCTACTGACGGAAGATTTCTTAGAGAAAAAAATTTTGACACTTATGGATTCTCCTTATATGATCCTGAACTACCACTAAGCCATTTCATCTCTCTAGCTCATGGGGTCAATGAAAGAATTAGTCTAAAGACAGTTAAACTATCTACAAATGTATATTATAATTTAGCTAAAGAATTTCTCTAGCTAATTTAATTTATTATACTTAATCCTAGTTGTGAGAACGAATAATGTTTAAATAAATCTGATATTAATTTTATTGTGATAAAAATGGATGATGATAAAGTATACAAAATAATTGAACTCGTAGGTTCATCACCAAATAGCTGGGAAGAAGCAGTTCAAGTAGCGGTTGCACAAGCTTCTAAATCATTGAGAGATTTGAGAGTAGTTGAAGTAGAAAAACTTGATGCTAGAATTAAAGATGGTTTGATTGTAGCTTATAGAGCAAAAGTGAAATTAAGTTTCAAATATCAAGTCAGTAGTTAATAATTTTCTCACTTTCAATTTATTTCTTAAACTTCTTTCTTGCTTGAAGAACGAGTTCATCAGGTCTCTCTGAATAAGGAACATAAAATTGACCAAGTTCCGTATTATTTAATCCTTTTTTTATTATATCCTTTAAGGTAGAGTTGATTTCAAAACCAACAAAATGCCTGAAAGAACCTTTTGCTGCCATCGCTGTTGTTCCATTTCCCATGAAAGGATCGAAAATAACATCTCCTGGTTTACTTCCAAAATCTATACATTTTAAAACCAAATCAATTGGTAATTTTGTTGCATTTTTCTTAACACCTCTCTCATATTCTCTCTTGAAATGCCAAACATCTTCAGGATAGTGTTCAATTTTATTAAAGAAATAGTTTTTATCATTTTTGACAGCAAAAAGGACATGATAATGACTTGTGACAAATTTCCTTCTAGTAAAAACACCGAATTGATATTTCCAAATAATATGATTAATAAGTGCCAAATTATTATCTCTCAAGGAATTTAAAATGTCAATCAGATTGCTCCAACCACTAAAAATCCAAACTCCAGCATCATCTTTTAGTAATCGAGGAACCTCACTAATCCATTTTTCTGTGAAGGAAGCATAATTTTCTAACTGGACATCTTTATAGCCTTCAGCAACAAAATTACTATCACGATTGTAAAGTGGTTCCATATCCCCAAAATTCAAACCAAAGGGAGGATCTGCAATCAACATGTCAATACTTTCTGACGGTAAACTTTTCATCCCTTGAATACAATCAATATAGTGGATAACATCTACATCAAAAGTGAAGATTCTATCTTTATATAATTTCACTGCCTCTTTAACAGACCAATCCAAAGTTGGCTTGAATTCTGCAGCAGCTTTATGAGGGACATATTTACCTTTCTTCTCCTTTGATTGTGTAGTCTTCATATATTCAACTCAATTAGGTACTATTATCTTTTTTTACTATGATTTGATGATATTTTTCCGGTCTTCTATCATTAAAAATATGATTATGGTCACTTAACCATTTATCTCTAGCTTTCTCTAAATCAATCTCAATAATTTGAATTTCTTCTGTTTGCTCTCCAGCTTGAGCTATTCTTTTAGCATCGGGTGAAGTAACTTGACTCTGTCCTTTAAAATGGAGAGAGAATTCACCATTTGTTTCTAAACCTGTTCTATTAGAGGTAATAGTATAAATTTGATTCTCTATTGATCTTGTAATCATAGCTGTTTGGCAATAAGATAAAACAAGATTTGTTGGATGAGCTAATATATCCATTCCTCTTAAAGCAAGACTTCGTGTAGCTTCTGGGAAAATCCAATCCCAGCAGATGAGTAGGCCTACTTTCATCCCTTTTACCTCGAATAGGCTGAAATCTCCATCTCCTGGCTCAAAAAACAGTTTCTCTCTATCAAAAAGATGTATTTTCCTATATTTGCCGATATATCCTTCAGGTCCTACCATTACAGATGAGTTGAAGAATTTACCTCCGGCTTTTTCGCAGACTCCACTTACAATATATCCATCTTTTTGCTTTGCTAATTCCACTAATTTTTCTACAAAATATCCTCCAGGAATCTCCTCAGCAACTTTGTTTATTTCATCTTTAGATGCAAAAACATAACCAGAATTTGCTAGTTCTGGTATAACTAGCAAATCAAAATCGTGTTCAGAAGAAATAAGCTTTGATATTTTATCGATATTTTCTTCTACTTGAAGAAGCTTAGGACCAAATTGAAGAAATCCTACATTCATTACTCGAAAAAGGGAATAACACTATTTAAATTTGTGCAAGTCATTTGTTTGGTTTTTCAGATGTTCTTTAATAACTTCAAAAATTTCTTCAATTGAATTGATAGAATAGGTAGGTGATAAGGCAAGTGCTTTATCAGGTTTTTCTGCACCATAAAGTGCAAGAACTGAACTTACACCTGCTTCTTGAGCGCTTTGAATATCAAATTCTGTATCACCTACCATTAAAGTTCTCTTAGGTGAGACACTAAATTTTGACATCATTTCATGTATAGCACTTGATTTTGAATTCTCTAATGTTCCAATTTGTAAATCGAATAAATGAGTAATTTTGAAATGATGAAGCCATTTTAACAAACGTTCATTAGTTTTGCGAGAAATTAAGCATACAAAATGCTCTTTTTTGAGATCTTCAAGTGTTGAATGAACATTTGGATATAAATCTCTTAGATAGGAATATTTCTCAGTTAGAGAAACATAATGTGTTATTGCCTGGTCTATAACTTGAGGATAATCGATACCCAGAAATTCCATGAAATCTTTCCTTTGATCAGTGTTTCCGCCTCGTTCTCTGAAAACATCTTCTGGAATTTTTTTATTTGTAAAATACTCAACAGTCTCTTGCATCTGAAAAGCATAAGCGCTTTGAGAATCGGCAAGAACACCATCAAAATCAAAAATAATTAGCAGACACTTTTCTTCGTTTCTCGGGATCATATGATTGAACCAACTGGATTACACACGACATTACGGAAAGAAGAAAAAATAAACTTTACTCTTTCTTCAAAGGTGCGCTACAGTTTGTGCAAAAAATTGCATCTTCGTCATTCATCCTACTGCAATTCCAACATTTAATTTTTTTACTTTTAGAACCAGACATTTGTTGGACTTTTGCTCTCCAATCAAATTCCTCAAAACCAGTAGATTTCTCTTGTAATTTCTGTGCTATTCTATCTTCTACTTTGTGTAAATCTGAATAAAAACCATCTATTTGCTCGTTTCTTTGACGTCTTTGTTCATATTCTTGACGTCTTCTTTCAAAATCAAATAGATAACGTATATACTGGAAGAAACCCATTTTCCTTTCTCGTAAAAATCTTGCAATAAGATATACTATACCAGCTAATTCTAAGACACCTAGAATTATATAAACTATGGTCATTACAACAGATCCTTCCACACCAAACATTGATATAAGTATACTAGCAGGTAGAAAACCAGCTGAAATTATTAGTATAGGCAACCCCAGTACTAGGTAAAGAAATTCGTTTATTGCACTTGCTACAGAATATCCTACCCCAGTCATTAATTCGATCAAATAATAAGTAATAATCACAACTCCAACGACAGTAACAGCTATAATGGACAAAAATTTTAGTAAACGAATATTAGCCCAGAATGCGTAAACAACACAAGCAATTACAATTCCGCCTAAAATAAATTGTTGAATTAAATTTTGTCTGTTAAAAATTTTTCTTTTCCCTTCTGGTAGACCATGCATTATTCTCATTTCTACGCAAAAATCTACCCTTATTTATTTTACTATGCGAGCAATATGCTTAATCTGTATTAAAATAAGAAAGTTATTCTAAAAGAAAAGAAAGAAAAAAGAATCTATTCCTCTTTCGTTTTTCTTCGGCGTCTATAAACAACTATAACTTGAACAAGTAAAAGCGTACCACCTATAGAGAGTAACGTAATCATGTCAAATCCAGATTCTTGTATTGGAGGATTGAATATCATTGTATAGTTGAGAACACTTCTATAAAAAGTCCCGTTTGCATCGACAACTGAGATGAAGAATTTAATAATCATACCTTCAGGGTATCCTCTACCAAAAGATGCATAGTAAGCCAGCGGAGATAAAGAGGAGTTATAATCCATAACACCTGAAAAGAATTGGGTTTCATTTGTTTGAGGATCTATCTCATACCAAGAGAGATTAACATGCCTTTTTCCAGCAATGATTTGAATATCGGTTTTATTTTTAACACTGACATAAACATAATATTCAGTATCTTGGTAAAAGGTATTTGTGACTACTGTAATATCCCTCTCTGCTGATTGAGAATATGTTACAACTCGAACTTCAGGAACACCTATGACTATAGGTGTCTGTTCTGATTCTCCAATAGAGTAAGTTGCGTTCTCTGAGAAAATTGATTGGTCAAGCAAATCTATAGTATAGTTAACCATTATTCTATAGGTCACTTGGTAAGCATATGGTAATGGTTCAATTATTCCGTAGAATTGACTAATTGCACCTATAGAACCTATTGGTGTTTCTGTTGAGGTAATGTCAATCAACCTCCATACTGTTTCGTTGATCAGATTGTATTGGAGATAAACAACAACATCTTCTGTATCCTCTGGAATAAAGATTTGAGTAGTAATTGTAACAACATCTATATCAGTTGGATCTTGAAAATCTCTTGCAAGATATTCAACAGAAGGTTTAACATTATATTTTGTGGTTTGTGGATAATAATCTGTGATATTGTATGTAACAGAATCAACAATAAATGTATCTATAAGAACAGGATCTACACCTGTCTCAGCTTCATAGTAATTCCCAACATAAGTAACATTAGTCAATTGCTTATAAAATGTTCCATAACTATTATCGATACTACCATAATTTCCTACATTCAAGAAATTATTATAATATACAACAAATCCAGTAATAGCAGATAAAGTGATAGCATCTTCTGTGATTTCATCAAAGGTATTACCATAAATACGAGCTTGCCTACAACCTAGTAATTGAATTCCTCGTGTTAATTCAGTATATTGTCCATCTCTAATTGTAATTCCAAATGTATTTCGTCCAACTATTCCAATGTTGGAAGTACTAACATCATTACCTGACATTTCGATGTTTTCAGAGAACCAAATGCTTAGTCCATAAACTGAATCAAAAACACCATTGCTTGCAAGAGTCGCTTTTGTTACAGACCATAAAGAGATACCATATTGTGCATTAATAGCTCCATTTGCAGTGAGAATAATTTCTGTAGTCGTTTCAATATAATATCCACTAATTGTGTTATTCACTGTATTTCCTAGAACACTTATATCTCTAGAATAAATAATTGCAATACCATCTTGAACAGTATCAAGAATATTTTCTTGAACTAAAATAATTCTTCCATGAGTAACGATGATTCCTCCAAGAGAATTTGTTATGGTATTCATAAGAATGTCTGATTCTCTTGTTTCATCTATTTCAATAGCATAATATGTGATACCAGTAAAAGCGTTATCAGAAACATACATTCCATCTGAATCATAAGCATAAACTCCAGATGAAAGATTATTGAAGTAATTATCTACAACAGAAACAGGCGATACATCTAGACTTATTCCTGTATCACTATCTACAAAACTATTCTTTTGTATATAAGTGGATCTAGTACTTGCAGCTTCAATACAATTCTCAACTATATTTGTGAAATTATTATATTCATAATTTCCAAAATCAGAATTATCAAGAGATAAGCCTGTTTGAAGATTTTTCAGATCATTGTTGAGAAAATGTATTCTAGAATCAGATAAGAGTGCTCCTGTAGTTATATTATCAAATGTATTCCACTCATAAATTAGTTGAGAACCTGCAGTATTTGTTCTTGAAAAATCATCAACTATTAAACCTGTTTCTACTATATCTAGGAAATTATTATAACCAATTGTACCTGTAGTAGAATCGTCAATGTTTATACCATAAGCAAGTAATTGGAAAGTATTGTGTTGTACAACAACATTATGTCCTTCGACTATTTGAACACCAACTGAGCTGTTGAAAAATGTACTCTCTTGAAAATCTATATCCCACATTTTTTGTAATCTGAATTGTTCAAAATTCTCAAAGGTTGTTCTAATTGAGATAAACTCACAGACTTTTACACCATATTGAGTAATTGAAAATTTAGCATTAACTAAATAACTGTCAATGAAAGTATAATTTGAACCAATAGTAGGTAAGCCCACATTTGAAACTGATGTAATTGTATAAGTATAAGATGAATCAGTTACGGTAATATTACTATTTTCAACATATAATGCCCCGCCTTGTTGAACATCTATTCTTAATAGATCAGCATTTACATAAAAATTCGAATTAAGGATTCTTAACTCGCCACCGGTTCCAATATTAACAGTCTCGTTTAAATAATAATCAATACCGTCAATTGTTTCTAGACTAGTAATATCCCACTGAAGACTATCAACTGGCAATGGAGTAGTATCCACACCAATCGCATTGACAATAGTTGTTCCAAGTAATAATCCTATAACAATTGAGAATGTAAAAATGGTAATATTTTTCTTAGAAACCTTCATCTAAATTAACCTCGAACTTAGTCTTAATTTATTCAATCGTGATGAATGAACATTTTTAAAGTTTCTGTAAGCACTGCAATTGAATAGAATTACAGCACAATTACGAAACTTATTCTTATTAGCAAATTTTAGAAAACAGAGTGCTATAAAAATATTTTTTAAAAGGCACTATTTTACACATTTGGTTCTTTTGGAAACTACTGATGAACAACTGCAAGAGAAGAATACTTCTAAAAAGGAAAAAATCAAAACAATGCTTGTAGCTGCAGCAAATACAAGTGGACAACAATTTTACTTTAATTATGCCAATTTGGTTGCTGTCGGAATTGGAGCTACACCTATTGAGATGTCTTTCATTACTAGTATCCAGAATTTAGGATCAGCTCTACTACAAGGTTTTTTTGGAAGACTATCTGATAAAATTGGCAGAAAAATAGTTCTTCTACTAGGTTTCATTATAGCTACAATAACAACAGCATTTCTTGCTTATAACTCTTCAACTATTTCTTTTATGATTATTATTGCAGCCTATTCTATTGGAATAAGTATGATTATACCAAGTTGGAATGCATTAGTTGGAGACATTTCAACAGAAAAAAGTAGAGTCAAAATACTAGGGCAATTAGGTATGATTGGAACAATAACTGCTTCAATTATTCTTTTAGTTCTTGGTTTTTTTACAGATTATTTGCCTTTCCCTGAAACTTACTGGATTTTTCCAGAAGGTTTGACTGACTATAAATATCGTTTCATGATGTTTTGTGGAGCTTTGTTATTTGCTTTAGCATCTATATTCGTGATATTTCTACAAGAAACCAATCGATTTAAAGCTAAGAATCCTTTTCAATCAATCAAAAAAACTTTTCAGAATAGAAAATTCGCAATTTTCACAGCAGTAACTCTTGTTTGGTGGTTTGTTATGAGTTTTTTATGGCCTTTGAATCCTTACATTTTAAAAAGACTAAATCCAAGTAGTGCAGAAGTCGCTGTTCTATCTGCTGTTTTTTCAGCATCAATGGCTATTGCTCAAATCTCAGCTAAAAAAGTAGTTAACAAGATTGGTCGAAAAATGACAATTTTCGTCGGATTGATTTCTTTCTGTTTAGTGCCATTTATATTAATTTTTAGCTATTACTGGTACATAATAATATTTGCCAATATATTTGGAGGAGCTTCAAATGGAATAGTTATGGTAGCTATCAATGCAGAAATTCTTGATATGGCAGATCTAAAAACTAAAGGCGCGTATACAGGTGCCTATAATCTTATGATGGGAGTTGTCACTTTTTGTGGATCTTTTCTATGTGGAATTATATTCGAATTTGTAACTAAAGGAATAAGTTATCTTGAAAATAGTTTTTTCTATATTCTTCAAATCACGTTGATAATTTTGACTATTACTAGGTTAGGTGCATCAGTACCTGTTTTAATATATGCTTTGAAAAATCGTCAAGCATAATTTATCAGTGTCGAAAAAGTTAAAACAGACACATTAAAACTGGTCTCAATGAATTTTTTTCAGAGAGCTCATTATTGTCCAAAATGTGAGAAAAAGGTCTTTTTCTTGAAATTGATTAATAGAGAATCTATTGAAAGAGATTATAAATGTACAAGATGTCAAAGCAAAGTGATTTCATATTGGGAAAGTTTAGATAAAAAATATATTATTTCTTATCTAATAGGGACACCATTTTTTGCAGGTTCAGTTATATATGGTTTCTGGACTTCAATCAATAGTCCAGTTAGACCAGTTGATATTTTCATAATGATAATAAATATTCTAATAGCAGCTTTTATTGTGGTTAATGGTATGAGATTTAAACAAAAATCCATAATTCCTAAGAAATCTGTAAAAAGCTTATACGAACTCAAAGATTATAGAAAACAGAACCTATGGACATTATTATTTGTATTTTTAGGACTAATTGCTGTAATTTTAGGAGATATTATCATCTTCTTCATATGGACAGGTATAGAATCATCTATTGTTTAATCAAGTTCTTTTAAAAAGAAAAGAGTGTTAAGAATCACTCTAAGTATAAACTTTTTTCCTTTTCGATACCTTTTGTTGCATAGAAAATTAATCCTGCTATTAGAGCTATTATTAGAGCTAAATATATTATTATCTCAAAGCTAAACTTACCAGAGATAATTAATAACACTGATCGATAACACCAATAAAATGGATCAATAATTAAAATACTTGAAGCACCTACTGGATTTGATACAGCTACAAAATAGAAAAACATAGCCAATCCTATTGATAATAGTGGACTAATCCTCTCAGAAGCTTCTCTTGTTATATTACTATCTATTGCCATTGTAATTAACGTTGATATTAGTAAAGCTAAAACACCGAATATTAGAATCAGAATAATATCCCAAGCGTTAAGTAAATTTAGATTTAATCCAAAAATATCGAGTAAACCTTCAGAACTTGCACCTGTTAAACTTGTTGCTGCAATGATACCTAGAACATATGAAAGTGTAGAACCAAGTGAAGCAACTAAAGCTGTTATTGTTTTAGATATTACTAAATTATCATGTTTTTTGGTGTAGGATAACAGAATCTCCATTGTTCTCATTCTTTTCTCTCTGGCGAATCCAATATTGGAATACGAACCAGAATTTAGAACTATCAGTAAAAAGATCATATAACTAATAGGCATAGCTACTGCTGCTGCTTTAGAACCTAGAAGTTGTTCTCCAGGTAGAGAGGTAGGGGGTTCATCTATTGTTTGAACAACAGGGAGAGTTCTATTAGCTAAAATTGTAGCAATAACATTTTGAGTAATTGAATAAATAGTATTAAAAATGCTACTAGAAAATAAAGATTGTGTAGCATCTACAGTAAAATAAGTAGGAGAAGAAGTATCTGAAATAACTAAGTACGAGAAATTAGAAGGAAAATATATCCCGAAATTTTCTGTGGCTTTTACTGCTGAAAAATTAGAAACAGTCTGAACTTCAATTGTTTCATCAAGTGAGTAATATGCAGTTATATTAGCAACTACTGAATCACCAACATTGACATCTAAATAGGTTTGATCATCACTACACACAAGTAGAGTCATCTTCTGTTGAGAAGTAAATAACGAAGGTAAACCAATTAATATAAACATCAATAAAAAAGGACCTCCAAATACAATAATAGCAACTCTTTTTCTAAAGAGTAATCTCAAGTCTTTTTTCAAAAGTGTTTGAAGCTGCTTAGATTTTTGTTTTTCTTTTTTCAACTAGTTCCCTCCATGAAAAATTGGCTATTGCTGGTTTTTGATCCAAAAGCATTCACTATTGCATCTTCGAAATCTTGTGTATCTGGAGCAAATTCATTAATGATTTCTTCTTTTTTACCTTGGAAGACTAATTTACCTTGTTTTAAGATACCACAATAATCTGCTAGTTCTTCTAAATCTGACACAATATGTGATGATAGGAGAATTGTCTTTCCTTGTTTTTCTACTAGATATTTTATAATTGACCTAATATATTTAGCTCGTGCAATATCTAATCCTGATGTTGGTTCATCAAGTATCAAAAATTCCTTGTCTGTTACAGCAGCCATGATGAAACATATTGATCTCTGTTCTCCTCCAGATAGCTTAGAGAAAGGTTTGTTGAGTAATTCATTTGAAATATCAAGAGTCTTAAAATATTCTCCTAACGTAGCTTTTACATCTTGATATGAAATATTATTTAATTCAAGTATAAAGTTAATATTCTGCATCGGTGTTAAATCATAATAAGCAGCAGAAACTTGAGGTAGTATTCCAACCTTTCCTCTAATTGTTTTAGGTTCTTGGGCTACATCTATTCCATTTACTAATACCTCTCCAGAAGTAGGTCGAAAAAGCCCTAAAAGCATTCTGATAGTAGTGGTTTTTCCTGCCCCATTTGGTCCTAAAAGTGCATAGATTTTCCCTTTTGGGATCTTTAAATCAATTTTATCTACAGCTAAGAAAGAATCAAAGTATTTAGTAAGCTGTTTTGATTCCACCATTAAATCTGACATCAAGTTGTTTTTACTATTAATGCTATTAAAACTATTTTTATTTATGAAATTGTCGTGCATATGGAGTATATTTTTTATACTCTATGACTCTTCTTTAACCAATGAATCCTAAATATGCCATTTGTGGTACTCGTAATGCTAATGTTGGTTTACCTGCTGGCTTAAAAATACTGAGAGATGGAGGTAGTGCTCTTGATGCTGTTGAGGAAAGTATCAACTTAATTGAGGATAATCCATATGATATTACTGTTGGTTTTAATGGTTTTCCGAATCTTCTAGGAATTGTAGAATTAGATGCTTCAATTATGGATGGTAAAACTCGACAAGCAGGATCAGTAGCAGCAATAAGAAATTTCCGTCATCCAATTAGTATTGCAAGAAAAGTTATGGAAATATCTCCTCACGTCATGTTAGTAGGTGAAGGCGCGGAAAGATTTGCAAAAGCTTTAGGATTTGTTGAAGAGGAAATCATAGATGAATTAGGTATTAGGAATTATCATAATATTATAGAAGGGAGGAGTTTAGAAATGCCTAAAGAAGCACAAACCTTGGTTCGAGAGCTTTTTATGAGGTTTGATGATCATCTTAGGGAAGTTATGGAAAGGTATGAAGTAAAAGATTGGTATAGAAAACTAAGTTTTGAAAAACACGGTACAACTAATGTAATAGCTCTTGATCAAGAAAACAACCTTGCTGTTGGAGTTTCAACTTCAGGATTGGCAATGAAATTTCCAGGAAGGGTTGGTGATTCGCCTGTATTTGGAGCAGGAATATATTGCACAGAAACAGTAGGTGCAGCATGTACTGGAACAGGAGAACTAGCTATTCGATTATCAACTTCCAGGTTAGTTGTTGATAGATTTGAAAGAAATCTTTCTCTAGACGAAGCAACAAAATCAGGCATAACAGACCTTTCGAAGTTAAAAGAAGAAGGTGTTCTTCACATTCTATCAATGAATAATAAAGGTCAGTGTTCAGCTTATACCAATAGAGAAGGAATTTTTCATTTCTTTGCAGATTCAAATATGGGAGAAATTGAAAAAAGACAAAGTAATTTTTTAAATCTTAAAAGGAAATAAAAAGAAATGGTAAGAAACGTCTTACCAAGGCCATTGAACTAAGAAATAACCTGATAAAACAAAATGTAGAAATTCTTCAAGAATTATCAGACTTATTAGAGTAATTAAAACCCATGTACAAATTTGTAAAATTCGAAAACCTTTGTCGTCCACTTTTAATGCAATCAGGATAAAAGCTATAGGTATTAATAGCATCACTACAATAATTATAGCTTGGAGAATCAAGGCTGATGGATCTATTAATTGGAAATTATATTGTAATGCTGCGAATAACGATATAACTGTAATAATATAGAGAAGTAACTCAAATCCTAACAAGTAGATAAATGAAGTAAGGTACATCTTTACATTTTTTAATTCACGATTTGTTTTCATATTCTTACTGATAAGGAATATCAGTTGTACTGAAGTGGGTACGACAATTAAAACACTTATCCAAGTGATCAGCATTATAACCATTTTGTTTTCTGTTGTGAAATATCCACTTGAGAGTACTCCACTCATAACATATTGTGAGATGATAAATATTACAGTTGGTAAGAGGATAAGTCTTAATGTAACAACTGGAAGTTCTTTTGTTCTAATAGTTGGAGGTTCAATTTCTTCGTTTTTAACTGGTTCAGAAATTACCTCAATTTCTTCTCTTTCATACTTAATCATTGAATATTGGAATGAGATCATTAGAACTGAGACAAATAACATAGCATCTTGTGGGAACATATTCCAGGGAATAACAAAAGCAAAAATTAAAATGGAAATAAAAAGTGAAATCCACAAACTATTTACTAGAATTATACTTGGTTTTTTATCAATATCTCTGTCTTTTGATTTTGGAGATATTTTTTGTGTAAGTTGATTCCACCAGATATCATATTTGTACTTAGCTCTTCTAAGAAGATTCTTCTCTTCGATGAATGTTGAAACTCTTTGGAATTCTTCTTCTCTTGCTTCTTGTAAAGTTGTCTTTTCTCTAATTGTTTTTTTAGTAGTAATTAACACAACAATAACAAGGAAAAGAAAAACAAAAGGATAAACAAATCCATATGATGATTGTGTATAATTATATCTTAAATTTGGTTCAGAGATAATCCTGAAAAAACCGATTATTATTTCTAATGTCCAGAAGTAAGTTGCTGGAACAAATGATAATACTATCAATCTTCCACCTAATCTTGGCGAATAGTCTGGTTTTGAGTTGCTCCAAAAAGCAAAGGTCATTGCAAGGATAACTAAAACTGCTAGATACATTGCTTGTTGTCCTATAATGTAACCATAGTTCACTCTTGAGCTAATTAAAAATAGACCAAAACCTGAAGCTATAAAAACTAGAATTTTGAGAATACTATAAAACATATTTTTTAGTATAAACTTTTGCTCTTCCTTTGTGTTAGAATCTGCTTGTTGATATCCTACTTCTTCAATTTTCATGTTGAAATCGTTTTTAGCTGTATATAATTGAGGTGTAACTCTAGAGAGTAGGAATAATGCTAAAGCAATCATAAATATTCGAGAACCAAAAACTAGAAATTGAATTGTAAATGTAGTACTGTCTTTTAGAGGATTTGAAAGTAAAATAAGTGTAGGGATTCCAAAAATAAGAGTGCAAGCAAACATGACTTTAAACCAAGAAGTCATAGATGAGGCTTTCTTCAAAGCATTACCAAGTGCTTCAAATCGTTTTCTCTGAGAGATTAATGCGTCTCTTGATGTATCTGCAGTTTTCATAATGAACAATTTGTAAATCCTTTAAGTGTTTATAAATTGTTCTGTTTCCTTCTAACTGTATTATAGCTGACTGATTTTCCAAAATTTAAGAAGAAAACAGCAAGAAATTAGTAAATTAAACCTTTTTGTAAAGAGATAGGTCATCTATTGCTTTTTGAAGTTTTTCAATTGATTTAGCAAGAACCATATTTCCTTTATCTATTGAAATACCTTCTAAACTACCTGCAATGCCAGAAGATGAAAATTGGTCAGTTCTAGAAGGGAGATCCAAATTTCCAACTTTTTTCCCCCATTCTTTTGCAGAAGTTAATCCAGCTAATTTCTCTTCTCTAGCTAATTCAGGTCTTACAGCCCAAACAACTGAAGTTTCGATAGCATCAGCATGTATTGCCTTTGAAACATTAAAAACTGATTTAATTATCTCTTCATCTTTCCACCATTCAAACAAAGTACAAACCATCTCTTCAATATCATTTAAATCTGCAATTGTATTCAAGATTGAGGACGTGTTCCCTCCGTGTCCATTTACTACAATTACTTTCTTAAATTCATGATAATTGAGAGAAAGAAGGATATCTTTAACCAGCTGTTCAAGAATTGATCTAGATGTCCAAAGTGTTCCAGGAAAATTTCGGTGATGTGAGGCTACACCTATAGAGAGGGTAGGCAGACAATATGCTTTTGTTGATTGAAAAGCTGCTTCTCTAGCTATATGCTCTGCAATTAAAAAATCGGTTCCAAGAGGATTTTGTGGTCCATGTTGTTCTGTGCTACCTACAGGTAAAAGAAAAACTGTCTTTTCTTTGTTTAATTCTTTAATATCTGCCCATGACATTTCATGAAGCAAATGGGTTTTTAAATTCATAACTGAAAAATATTGTCTATCTTTAAAAATGCTTTCTGAGAATTGTTATAACTCCACAATTTTTAAATGCAAGATTTACCATGTAAATTTTGTCAATGCAACAAAAAGATCAAAAAACTACAAAACTAAAAAGGGAGTTTCAGCAATTAGAAAAAATAGATTCAAGAAAATCAGACTTAGATGACAAAATATATGCTTGGATAAAACTGATTGGAGGGATTTCTAATTCTGATAGGGTTTACATCTACTTTTTCACTAAAGATGAAAATGGTTATGTTATTGCAAATAATACTCACGAATACTGTAAAAAAGGTATAAATTCAGTAAAAGAAGAACAGCAAAATATTCCAATTGACCTTTTTCCATTTTATAAAAGTGTTGTATATGATAAACATGAAGTTGCGTGGATAAATAGTATAAATGATCTTGATAAAGAAGCAAAATCAATGAAAGAACTCATGGAATTTCAAGGATTAAAGAGTATTTTAGCTATTCCAATTCCTGGAGAAAAAACTCCAATTGGTTTTATAGGTTTTGAAACAGTGAAGAAGGAAAAAAAATGGAAGGAAGAGCATTTGGAACTCTTGAAAAAAGTTGCTGAACTAATCTCAAAGAATATGATATAAAAAAACAAAAAATCTAGTTTTTTAGATAGAAAAGCTTAAATCTAATTTCATTTGATAGCAAATAGTAAAGACCAGGTAGTCTAGATTGGTATGATACATGCTTGGGGACTTGTTAAGGATTCGTCCACCAAGCTATCATGCATGTGATCGAGGGTTCAAATCCCTCCCTGGTCACCATATTTTCTTTTCTTTCCAAATTGTATTAAAGCTCTAATGATAAATCCAGAAATAATTATTGTTAATAGATTCAGTCGTAAGCTCATAGCACTTGTTTCTCCAGGATAGTGAGTTGTAGATGGGTAAGTTCTAGGTTCTACATTGATTTCACGATTATTTTCAATATTACTCCAATCAGCTGATATGATTGCCAACAAACCATATAGACATGACTCAGGTGTTACATCAGATAAAATCCTATCTGAAACAAATCCTTTTGCAGTATAGAAATGGGTTGTTGTAGCATTTCTTATTTCATTACCAACTATATTAAAATTCAACAATTGTGATATCATCGAGAAAAATGATTGATTTTCGATAAGTATAGTTACATCTGTTTTGTTTAATTCATGTACTAACCAATTAGAATCAACTAATTCAGTTATAACTTTCTGATGAACATTTGAACTACTTACGGGGAAGTAGAAATTTGCTATATATTTCTCCATTCTTGATAGACTAAGAGCAGTAAACATTAGATCTTTTGATGTAGATAATTCTGAACTAATACTTACCTTATAATCATATTGATGATAAAATGATTGTGAATAAGGAATATAGAATCTACTTTCTATTCTATCCATTAAGCTTTGAACTACCGTCTTCAAATTCCAGTTTATTACATTTTGATCACCAGTTAATAACATATATGTAGTTAAGACTGAAATTGCTAAAGCTTGGTCAGCTAAATAAGTAGTATTAGTACCTTCTGAAACTACATAGAAATATGACCAAATATTATACTTTAGAAAGTTATTAAGTGTTGAATTAATTGCTAAATCAATTGTATTCAAACTAATTTCATAAGAAGAATTAGATAATACATAATAGGCCTGCAGTAAAGCGTATATTCCAAGAAACTGGTAAAAAGCTGATAATTTAGAGGTTCTTTCATTATAATCAACAAATGAATTGTTTTCCATTATCTGTAATATAAAGGAAATGGTGTGCAATATTGAGTCTTCTTTAGGAATAAATTCACATTCTACTAACATGGAATTTGTTAGAGTACTTAAAATTATAAGCTCTGAACTTGTATTTTGAGAAACAAGTTCATAAACTGGTAAACCACTTTCAGTTGTGAAATTTGAGTCCAAAATATCGATTGTATCTAAAATCGTATCTGTGTATGGATTAATCAGATCAGGTACTGGTTGGTAAAGGAATGCAAGAAAAGGAGTTGTAACAAGAAGAATTGAAAAGAATATAACCCATCGCTTGTTATCCTGAATGAAATAAGTAAGTTTTCTCTTAGGTTTCTTTCCTTGCTTTAACTTCTCAATATTCTTTTTTGAATCTTGAAGATAACTTTGGATTTTTTGAAGTTCATCCTTTTTTAATTTATCCTCAATATTCATTTTCATCATTCTCAAATTAATTTAGCTAGTTTAGTTATAACTTCAATGAATTCCTTCTGTACTTCTTCCTCAAAAGCATAGATTTTTTCACTTAGCATATTGAAATAAGGTACTTCTATATAATGATTGAACTCTTCCTTCCCTAATTTCTTAAGAGATGCTAAATTTTCCTCAAAAATGTGTTTATCATCTTGTTGGCCTTCTTCTTCAATTTTATTTATTAACAAAATCATTTCAGTTTCTCTTCTTAACATTGAATAAATGTTAGTACTAAGCTCATCTATTCCAAGAATATTTGATGTACTAGGATTAGCTACAACTATAATTACATCTGAAATCATCATAGAATCTATTGATCTATAAAAGAAACCTGGAATCGTATCAATCATCAAGAAGTCATAGGTTTTAGACACAGATTTTTGTAATTCAAACATTTTTGTGAGGTATTTTGAATCATCTTTTGATAACTGATCTCTCTGTTTTGAATGTTGTTTTAAAAATTCCATCGATGAAAACACAAGATCTAATTGTATCTCTTCACCTAATCGACATGGAAAGACTATTTGTGAAAAAGGTTTGTCATTTAATAGATAATTAGATAGTGCAACCAGTTTATCAATCTTGAAATATGATTGAAATGATGGAGCCCTTAAATCATAATCTATTGCTAATACTTTTTTTCCATTTTTGGCAAAGTAACCTGCAAGATTTAATAAGAAGGTTGTTTTACCAGTACCACCTTTATAACTATGAACACTTATAGTTTTCATCTTAATTACTCTCCTTTATAAAGTATTTAACTTCTGTGCCTCGCTTATGAGGATTATCTTTTGTTGATTTGGAAACAGGAACACGTTTTCTATCTAAAAACCCCAGGTCATGAAGTCGAACCAAATATCTAGATTCCAGATTAAAAGCTCTTCCTGTCTCATCTGCAACTTCCTTGCAAGTTGCTTCTTCTAATTTTTGCACTGCAAAATAAGTTTCTAAATGAGATTTAGGAATCTTAGTAAGTATATCCAAAGAAGAAATTGGTGATATCTCTGTTCCTAAAGATTTTTCAATATTTTTTAACCTTGAATTCATCTCTTCTAATAATTCAATCATTTTTTCGAAATACTTCTCACTCATTAAAGAGGTATACACATAATAGAATATAAAGATATCGGAATATTGATATATTAGGCAAAGAATGCCTCGTCCACAACATTATTAAAGTTTCAATATATCGATATATTGATATAATATGAGATCGAATAAAATAGAAATCTTAATTGCAACAGCAATAATCAGCTGTTTAGTCATACCTTCTTTGACAGTTTTTGGTCAAGAAGGTCATATTAGAGAACAACAAGGAGATTTGTTTTTGTCCGAAAATCCCTTGTCAAATGTAACTATTGAAATGATAACAGACCTTCCAGCTCATAGATCAGATGGCATACCTTCTACACTCCCAGATAGTACTTTTTCCGTACAATTTAATATTACTAATTATTCTGATCAAGAAATCAGAGAATTAGAATTCTGTCCCTCATCTAATGACTATGGAATTATTTTAAATCCTCTGAATTTGACTAAAGATACCCTTGAAGTAAACGAATCTTGGATAACACCAGAGTACGACATAGAGACAACCTCTGCATCAGGTACTTCTAGTGGTGCTTTAGATTTAGCTATTGTACTGGATCAATCGGGTTCTATGGGAGATGAGATATATGCTTTAACTAATCAATTAATTGATGTCATTGACGAAATAAGTACTGAAGTACCGAATCTTAGAATTGGTTTAGTTTTGTTTGGTGGTAGTTCTTCAAATCCCTATAGTGATTCTAGTCTAGTAAATGATTTAACTTCTGATATCGAATCAATTGTAGAAGTGCTCAGTTACACACAAGCTACAGGTGGTCATGAGCCATGGGGAGATGCTCTCTGGGTTACTCAAAATAGACTAACTTGGAGAGATGATGCAGTAAAGCTAATAGTACTCATCACTGATGAACCATGTGATAGTGGAGAGATTATAGGAACTTATGGAAGCACTCTAGACTATGATGGGCCAGAGTTATATGACCTCTTTGGAAGTCTCGCATCTGATGGTTTCATCGTTTGTTCATTTGCTGCAAGTGGAGCAGATAGTTTAACTTTAAAGCAGCTCAAAGCAGTAGCTGACTATACTGAAGGAACCTATATAGAATTTGGTAATGATGGACCTCAAACAGGTGATATCCCCCAAATAATAGGAGAGTTAATTGTCTACTATGCAGTTGAGTTAAATCTAAAAATTATCATTAATTTATCCCATCTAAATGATCTTGATATAAGAGAATCAGTAGATAGAGTCTTTGTTATACTCGTTGATGATCTCCCACCAGAAATAGATTCAGGGGCTTATTTAAGTGAAGATTTCATCTCAGATGAGAAGTTCATCAATATACTATGTGAAATAAAGGATGTAACTGGAGCCGCTTATGTTGATATTTACTATAAACCTGGTGGATTGAGTTATTGGATTATAGCTAATGCAACTTTAGTTTATAATTCTAGTTATATATTAACGATACCTTATGATCACTCGTACAGTACTCTACTTTATCAAGTCTATTCAGTAGATTGGTTAGGTAACGAAGTTTTAACTGATCCTCTTACAGTAAACATTATAGATCTAGAAAATCAAGAAATAATTCGACCAGGAAAGAGAAAAGAATATGTTTTGCTTCCAAATCAAGCCATAATCTGTAAATTGTTGAACGATGGATCAGAAAATTCTTTTGGAATAATATTCTCTGAAAACTTAAATGAATTTGATACTCTAGCTGCTGACGTGAATGAATCAACACTTCTTCTTGATAATGATAACGAACCTTTCAACTTTGTTGAAGTAGAAAAAGGTCATTTAGTTAAATTGTCCTTAATCTCACAAAATACAAATAAAATCATGGTAACAAATGTTATTCCTTCGGAAATTGATTTTGGTTATAATGCCAAGCTAAATTTAGACACTACAGATGCATATTTGTATAAAATAGATAATAGTTTTACAGATAAAAAATCAAGAAGTTTTGTTGCTGACTCTCAAGTAGTTCAAACAGACATATTGCTATTCAATGCTAGTGACTGGGAGCATTTGGGAACTGGTTCTTCAGAAGTTTTCCTACCAGAAGAAGTAATCTATGTTCTGTTCTATGCCGTATATCACACCGGAGAGGTATATGTAAGCTTTGATTATGAAGATGCTTATACACCATATGAGCATTATTATTCTGGAGCTATGCCATTTAACTTCTGGTATTTCTTAATTCCATTATTTGGGATGGCTGCAATTTATACAATGAAAAAGAGACACGGGTGATAAGACTGAAAAAACTACAAAATTCACTTCTCTTTTTTTTCTTCTTTACTATGTTTATACTGAGTGAATTACATGTTACTACATTAACATATTCTAATATAATACAAACAGACATTCAGACTCATCAACTCTATTTAAATCCCTTAGCAAATGAGACAACTTATTATGTCCAGGTAGATACAGAGTATCTTGATTTCAGTATCTTAGTTAATCACTGGGGCACAAATTTAGGAGGAATATATCAAGGATTAGTAATAAGCCTTATTTTTGATTATAATGACACTGAAATAAAAAGTTGGCTGATATCTTATAATGATAACATAGAACACTTTTTCACAACAGAAACTAGAATAAGTGGAATTATTAGAGTAGTTTTCAGCTGTATGAATGTTGATACAATTGGATATAATTTAAATATTGATGACTATTTTACAGTATGGACATATGAACTAGTTTGTAAACCAGATTTTAAGATATATTTTGGAGTTGAGAGAGCGGATTATTATGATGAATTACAGCAGATTGTATTAGATTTTCAGAAAGGATTTAGTAACGATAGTTATTTTTCTGCAACAGTAACTGATGATATAAATGTTACGAGAGATCTTATTGAGAGCTCTTTTGATAATTACAATAGACATATGATATTTTATTCTTCCTTCATCGAAAATAAATGGTATGGTTTTAATTTTGCACTAGAAGATTATAATTCAACAGATTGGATAATCATTAGATTATTTTATGATCATATTGAAGAAAATTTCATTGCTAGATTGTTTCTAAATAAGAGCGTATCTGCATTTGAAGAAATGCCACTTGATCAAGTTCATTCACAAAGCGAATACTGGTGGTATATTGACTCATATTATTATCATCCTTATCCTCCAGGTTCATCTATTATTGTATTTATACTAAATTTATTAAAATATATAGTCATAAGCTTTCTTGTTGTTGGATTGATTACAGCAGTAATTAGAGCTATACTCAAACGAAGACCAAAACCAGATATTGATTTTAATCCTTCAGATAAATACGATTACATGAATGCTAACATTGCATATAATCCTGAACCAACACACGCTATACGATTTGACTCAGTTTCTAGAGATTATGAATTAAAAACCTCCGAAGGTAGTAAAATACAATGTTCGATCTGTATGCAAATAATTGAAAAGAATGATAACATAATTAGATGTCCTTCTTGTGATGTGGCATATCATAAGGATCACCTCTATCAATGGATTGTTGGTAATGGAACTTGTCCTACTTGTAAAGCTCGTCTAAGGATTACAACCAAATAAGCTAAATATGCTTTTTTTCTCTTTTTTTAACCTTTTTACCAGGAAAATTGTTGCTCATGTCCCAATGTTAGTTTTTTTAAATGGATTAGAAATATTAAACAAAACAAGAAAGAGATTACAAATGACACAAGCAGCTTATATTCTCCTAAATGTTCAACCTGGAATGCTTGAAGCTGTTCAAGAAGGGTTAAACAAAATCAAAGAAGTAACTGAAGTTTATGCAGTATATGGAATTTATGATTTAATTGTTAAAATTGAATATGACACTATGGATGAACTGAAGAATCAAGTGTTAAATAACAATATCATTGTAGAAGGCGTAAAAAACTCGATGACAATGATTTGTGTCAACTAGGGAAAATCATGATTATTTCGTGGTTTTGATAAAATATTTTCTATTCTTTCGACTAGTACAGTTGCAGGTATGTCAAAAGTAGTTATTTTTGCTCTCCTACCTCTTTTACCTTCCTCTATTGGTCCTACACTTTTCCCTATAATTCCTACTTTATCCAAAGTATCCAGAGCTGATCTGAAAGTCGATTTACCTCTTACTTCCTCTCCATATTCTTCGCATGTTAGCACATAACTCTCATATCCCTCGTCAACAGATGTTGAAGTAACACCTTGTTTAGTTAATTTTCTAGCTACACCTAAAGCTGCTAGGAGCTCATGTTCTCTTAATTCTTCTAATACATCTCTTCTTAATTCTGGATAAACATCAGCTTTTGCAGCTCTAATATAGTCAGGTAAAATTTTACTTTCTTTCTTTAAATCAGCTAATTTACCAGATCGATAGAGTATTTCTAGTCCATGTCTAGCATTTCTTGAAGCTGAACAAATATCTGCAATTAAATCTAAGGTTTCATCAGTATAAGCTGTAGGATACAGAGCTGTCTCTGCTCTATATTTAAGAATCTGAAGAAGTTGATCTCTATTATATCCCTCTAAGTCAATTTGATCATGAATATGACCAGACAATGGGACATTAAGAAGAGAACGCCACTCAATAGGTCTGGAGATTATTATAGTTGATATCATACTCTGTTCTGAACCGAAGTATTCTCCTGCATGAAATATACTCAATATATCCTCTGAATTAAGCATATTAGCTTCATCTAAGGCTATTATAAGTCTAATATCCTCACGAGTAAGCCTTTTTACAAGCATATGCAAAATTTCTTCGTCACTAAAACCTCTTGATTGAATCCTGAAATGCTCGGATAAAACATTTCTCAATATAGCAGTCTTGCTTCGGAAGGAGTGACAGTTATAGTATAAAAATTTCACATTTATATTTCGTGAATTAGCTGCATCTTCAAAACGTTTCATTGTAAATTTACACAGATTAGTTTTTCCGATTCCTGCATGTCCAACAATAGCAACATTAACAGAAAAAGAACCTTCAGATCCTAGAAGAGATCTAAAATTTCTAGCAAGTCTAGCTATATCTTCTTCTCTTGTAGGTAACTCAGGTGGAACATATTCAGGATAAAGAGTAGATTCATTACGGAATATAGATTTCCCAAACATCGCTTCTTCAACATAATCAAAGTTAGACATTTTATATCTCCTCAACAAAGTAATACAGATATTCGGAAATAAAAAGTCTTCCGCTTTACAGTTTAGTACTAAAATTAGTTTTATTTATCCTTAAAATAAATTAAATCAGATAAAAGGAGCGTAAATATGTCTGAAGAGCATCTACAATCTGAAAATATAAAGGTCCAAATAATTGATTATGATGATGTTCCTTCGCATTTATTCCCGTTTTTTACTTCGTACAGAATGTTCTTTGATGAGCAAATCAAGTGCTATGGATTTATGTTAAAAGAGGATATTGTAGCAGTTGCTGCTGTGATTCCTGATGAACCCGACTATGAAGGAGGATTTATGTCAGTAGGTTGCCCCATCATTTATGTTTTTGAGGTTAGAGAGGATCTTAGGCGGAAAGGTGTTGGACAGAAGTGTGCACAGATTCTAACACAAAATGTAATTGAAGATGATACTATCCAACTTTGTTGCTCTCCCTTTATCACTCCATTCTGGCAAAAGGTGGGATTCAACATTCAATTCTTAGATCAGTCTCTCTACATGCATAAGATGGTTCTAAAAAAAGAAGGCAAGAAGATAGATGGAGAAATGAATGAAGATTCTAGGTTCCTGAAGATTTAGGACCAGAGGCTATACGTTGAAGAATCATTCCTTCCAGTATGTAAGGAGTGAGGTTCATAGCAAGATTTAGAGCATCAGTTAATCTTCCCTCACTGTTAGAGTAAATCGTCATAACAGTCTCATCTTTCTTACAGAAATCACCTATTTTCTTATGTAAATATATTCCTGCTTCCTTATGACGAGGAGTTCCAGCAGCCTTAGCAATTTTCTTGATTGCAGTATTGGATAGTTTCACAATATAGCCATCTTTTGGGGCAATAATATTAGCGCTAAAATCTCCAATAGTTATATCTTCTGGTTTAACTGTGGGATCTCCTCCTTGTACCCCTATTATTTCTTCCATTTTAGCTTTAGTTTTTCCTTTCAATATATAATCAGCAGCTAAAATCGCACCTTGTCCTGGTTTAGCTAAACCTGCCATTTCAAAAAGTATCCCAGACAATTCAGCACTCTTTTCATATACACTAGTTGGACCCTTTCCGTTAATAACATTCAAAGCCTCTCTTGCTTCTAATGCGGGACCAATAGCTTTGCCTAGAGGTTGCTCTCCATAACTCAAAGCAGCTTCAATAGAGATACCTAATCTTCTACCTAATTCAGTCGCTTCATGCGCATATTGGATAGCATCTTCTCTTGTCGGCATTTTCGTTCCCTCACCTGTAGGAATGTCAAGTACCATGTGATCTACTCCAGTAGAAACTTTTTTACTGAAGATACTTGCTAGCATTTGACTATGAGGGTCTATTCCGAGTGGTTGTTCAACACGATGGATAACTATCTCATCGAGTGGAGATAGATCTAAAGTACCACCCCACACCAACATCCCTCTTGTTTTAGGAGCTATTTCCAAGATTTCATCAGCTGAAAAGTTAACATTGCATAAAACTTCCATTGTATCAGCAGTTCCACTTGGTGAAGTAATAGCACGAGAGCTTGTTTTTGGAATAAGAAGCCCAGCAGCAGCAACTGTAGGTACAATTACTAAACTCACTTTGTTTCCTGGGATACCACCTATTGAATGCTTATCATAAACTGGTTCATCAAAATTTAATGTTGTTCCATATTCAGCCATGAAAGTTGTTAAATTAGCTATTTCTTCCATGTTTAAACCCAGATAATATTGTGCTAAAGTAAACATTGATATTTCTAAGTCAGTATATTGACCACTACAAATATCATTCACAATAGTTCTGATTTCTCCCTCTTTCCAAATTAAACCTTGTCTTTTATTCTTTACAAATTCCAAAGATTGAGGACGTCTTCTAGCGAAAACTTGAACTGAATCTTCAGGTTTGATTTTTAGTTCTGTAAATAAATTGTCATTAAGACCTACAAAACCAGGTTCAATTAAATTGTCTGTACTTATAACTTCACACATAATTTCAGCAGTATCACTTTTAACTTTAATATCTGCTGAGTGTTTAATTCTCAATTCACTCAAAGTTTGTGAATGAATAAACGCTAAATTGCGTTCAATTTCATAGTTGATTTTCTTTGTATTTAATTTATTCATCTTATCAACTCACAAAATAAATTTTTTTTACCTTTTATTTCTTCGGGAAGAAAAAAAAGCCATTTAGAACATATAACATTTTCGTTCTAAGGTAGAATCTATTAGAGCTAAGACAAAAGAGAAAGAAGAGAAAAAATCACATTTAGTCTCTCTTTGCTAATTTTCTAGCCTCAAAATAGAGTTTTAATCTTTGAAATGCGTTATATCTAATAGCTACAATTACTCCTACAAGAATCAAAATAAGTGGAATCCAAACCACCCATGTTGTAATATAGTAAGGTAATCCCCAACCATGAAGTCTAATCATGGTAAGATTTGCTCCAGCTGGATAACCTGAACCATTGATAAAGATTGCAGAATAATACATCTCATTCAGAAGACCTGTTGCTCTATCAAAAATAAGAGTGATATCAGTTTTATTATTCACTTGAGATATTATAGTATTATGATAGGTCACTATTTGGTCATTAAATGCCCAAAAAGTTCTGTTAAAGTATTCAGAATATTCCATGTAATAGAAGAAACCTTCGTTTCCCATTGCGGTATAATTATAAAATTCACCTGAATAATTTTCTGCTAGATTTAGACCGATTGGTTGCAAATATTTGTAAATAGCCATCCCTGCACTAGCATCATTTGGATATCTTGCCATAACATCATTAACATATAGCTGCCCCCAAGACTGAGGTTCAGTTCTTTGTAACCAAGGATTTCCCCCCATGATCAAAATGATATTATCTCCTTTTTTGAGTTTCTTATCACCTTCTCTTATGTGGAAATTATCTGTTCGTTCAAGTTCTGCTATATGCCACTTAAATCTTCGATCTGCTCTAACATTCTCATAATAATCATAAAGATTCAGTTGGCTCATATTTACTGTATTAGGAGCAGTAATTATAGCTTCAATGTCTCCTTCAGCATCAAGACTAGGATTAGTATCATCTAAGGTCTCAACTAATGAAGATGCAAACCAAACTTGAGATGAAATAGAGCTTATAAAAAGAAGAATAGTAAATAAACCAATAAAACTACTTCTATTCATGAATATCACTTTATTTCTATTAATACTTGTTCTATCGTTGAATAAGACACATTTTTAACTGTATCGGTTAACCCTAAGGAAAATACAGATAGATACGAGAATATCTGTATAAATAGATTTTAATGAGCAATCTAGATACGTTGTGGTAAGAATAGAAAATATGAGTTTTCAAGATTTAATTTTCCAAAGTGAAGTATAATCTCTTCTTATCTTTACCTCTATTTTCAGTCTTTAAAGGTACAAATTTTCCTATCTCTTTAGTAGTATGTACATGAACTCCTCCATCTGCTTGTCTGTCAACATTTTCAATATCTACTATACGGAGGATTTTAACACTTTCAGGAATTAGATTAACCTTTGTTCTAATTAAATTTGGATCTTTAAGAGCTTCTTCTCTTTTCATAAATGAGATTGTAATTTTGTGATTACCGGCTATGATTTCCTTCATAGCTTTTGAGATTTCTTGAACTCTCTCTTCTCTTAAATGATCTATATCAAAATCCACTCTAGTTTTTTCTGGAGTAATGTTTCCTCCCGTTACTGTAGCGCCATATTTTTGAAATAGAAGGTTAGATATTGAATGCAAAGCTGTATGCATTCTCATTTGTTTGTATCTTCTATCCCAGTCTATTGTTCCCTTTACATTTAGTCCTTTAATCTTTATATCAGGAATTGGAGATACTTTATGTTTCACTTTCCCTCCTCTTGAAATAACATCTAGAACAGTATATTCATCACCAGTTTCTGTTACGATTTTACCGAAATCACATTGTAAACCTCCACCAGTTGGGGCAAAAGCTGTTCTATTTAAAATGATATAGTCTTCGTCAACCTCTTCTATTTGAGCTTCAAACTCTTTCAAATATGAATCAGTTTGATAAAGTAATTCTGTCATAATTCTTAAGCATAGACGTGAAATTAAAAATTTTATGAATCAACCTTTTATCTAGTCAAGTTCTACGCTTACTATCTTGAATTCATCTACATCTATCAGACCATGGTCTGTTATTTTCAGATGTGGAATAACAGGTAAAGCTATGAAGGCTAAAGCCATAAAAGGTTCTGAGACTTTTGGCTTCATTTGAAATACTACTTTATGTAATTCTTTCATGTCTTTTATGACAGTATCTAATGATTTAGTACTCATGATTCCAGCAAACTCGAGCTGTAAAGATACTATTCGATCTTCTGTTATGACAACTTGACCTCCTCTCAGTTCTTTAATAGCTTCAATAGCTTTAAGCATTAATTCATAACTTGAACCTGTACATATCAACTGATGACAATCATGCGCAACAGTACTAGCTAATGCACAATTCTTTAAACCTAAACCTTGAACAAAACCTTTCCCTATTTTAATTTCGTCTGTATGCCTATTTATTATTACAATTGGGAGTATATCTTGTTCAGGATTTGGCTGAATATAACCATCATTTACTTTCAGAGTGGTTTCTAATTTTGTTGTTATTAGAGAATGATTCTTAACACCAATTACTTTAACATTAACCTCTTGTTTTTTTTGAGTAGGGATTTTTAATTTCTCAATAGTTGGAACTTGGAGAAATTTTGTGGTATTAAGAATAGAATCAGGATATTTTTCTGATTCATAGCTCCAAAAAAGATCACCTTGATTGTAAATAAGTTTTCCATTTGAAAGTACAATTTCAACTTTAAAACTCTCAAGCGAATCTACTACGATTAGATCAGCATTTTTTCCAGGAGCAATACCTCCAATGATGTCTTGCAATCCTAAATGAATGGCAGTATTAAGGGTGAGCATTTGGATTGCTTCTAATGGTTCAATACCTGATTTCAACATGAGTCTATAAGTATAATCTAAATGCCCTTCCTCCTTTAAATCTACTGGATTTCTATCATCACTTGCTATAATGATATTTCTAGTATCAATTTCGTTGAGATTGAGACCAGAAAAGATATTTTCAAGGTCTTTAGCATAGGATCCTTGTCGAACTTGTAATTTCATCCCTAATCTTAATTTTTCTAAAGCTTCTTCTCCAGAGGTTGCTTCATGATCTGAGGATATACCCGCTGCAATATAAGCTTGCAGTTCTTTTCCTCTCAGTAAAGGTGCATGTCCTTCTATTATCTTACCGTATTTTTTTGCGGAATCTAGTTTAGCTAATACGTCATCAAAACCCAAGAAAACACCTGGATAATTCATCATTTCTGCTAATGCGAAAATATCGTCACGTTTCATCAGCTCTTCTATAGCAGCTGAATCCAGTATGGCACCAGAAGTTTCAAATCCTGGTAAGGAAGGAACACAGGACGGAGCTTCAATTAAGAATCTGATTGGGAGTCTCTTACTCTCTTCAATTAAAATATTTAAACCTTGAAGACCTGAAACATTAGCTAATTCATGCGGATCTATTACTAAAGTAGTAGTACCATGTGGTATAACAGCTTTCGAAAATTCAGGTAGAGTTAGCATAGATGATTCAATATGAATATGAGATTCTATTAGTCCAGGACAAACAATTTTATCTGCAACATGAATGATATGAGTATTTTCTCCTTCAAATTCAGAAGTTTCTTTTCCAATATGTACAATTTTATTCTTTGTAATAACAATGTCACTTCTTATCAGTTCCCTGGTATATACATTGACATATTGTCCCCCTCTAAAAATTATATCTGCTTTAATTTTAGCCATAGCACTATCAATAATATTTTTTGTATCCATTGTAGTTTCAGTTAGGATTTTAGGTAATTAAAAGTTTTGAGAACCACTTGTTTCGCAACAAGGTGAGACAACAACCTTTGTTGGCTTGTTCCCTTTTTTCATTTTTTTCTGTTTAATTACTTTCATAAACAACCTTCCTATACTAATCAACAAACTATGAATTCAAGATATTATAAATTTGTGCAACATTCTACGAAATTAGAATTAATTTGATTTGAAAGAAGATGATTTTTTAAGTTATTTATAAACAGGAAATCAAACCCAAAAAAATACCATAATCTGCGTTTCTTTCATATTCTGCTTGATCTTTATCTTTCTTTAAATACTCAAGAGTTCTTATTAAATTGTCCAAAATATCTGTAGCTTCATTCAAATCTTGATTGTTAATAAACAATAACTTAGCAAAAGGGAGTAGTATTTTATCCATTTTCTCCATTATCTCTTGATTAGACATATTTCTTATTTCTATAATTTGCCTTCCCACTGCAAAAGCAGTAAGATAGAGTTGAAAAAGAATTGAATCTCGAATTTTCTCTGGGGAATTAGCAAATCCACTTCTTAAATTTGCTTCATCATTACTATAGAAGATTTTGTTGATAGTGTAAATTCTTTCAAACAAATTTGTGCCAGGAACTTCATGTTTTTTAGAAATTATAAGATTTTGTTTTTCTAAATGTTTAAGATGGTAATAGATATTTGTTCCCTTCAAGTTTATTTTCTTAGTGAGTTGTTTAGCATTAATACCTTCATTTCTCATAATCTCAAACCAGATATTAATTTTTATAGGATCACTTACCAGATCAAGTATATCTATTTAAAATCTAGATTCACTCATAGTATTCAATTTAATTTTAAATTTAAATAATATAAATCTTCTGAAAATTCAAAGTAAGAGGTAAATTGAAAAAAAGAAAAAAAGAGAGAATTAGGAAGGGGGATAATATTCAAAGAAGATATAATCCATGTAAACAGTTCTAATCAAAGATAAATCGTCAGGATCCTTAAAACCCCAAGCAATTGTTAATCCAGAATAACTATCAAAATCATCTTTATCTAAGGTTATATCAGAACGA
>CAZJUB010000020.1:0-39033 GCA_964549075.1 uncultured archaeon
TACCAATCAAAAGATGCATATTCTCCTTCGATAATCGGATAATCATCTACCTCAATAGTTAATTTATAGATAATAGTTGTAGTTACATCTTCTATCCAAAGTTTACCATTTTCGTCAACTGTAATACCCCATGGAGAGATATTATCTAACAAGAAACTAGTGATAATCTGTCCAGTTACTCTATTTACTTTCATGATTTTTCCAGCTTTTCTATCGGTTACCCAAAGACCATCAGAATCAGAAGCTAAGCCATTTGGGATATAACCTAATTTATCAGTATCAATTATTTTTACAAGTTCTCCCGTTTCCTTCCTTATCTTATAAATACGACAATTATCTTTATCAGAATACCACAAAAAACCTCCATCTGATGCTAAACCTCCTCTACTCGTCTGATCAACTGAAATTATGTCTACCAGAGTAAAATCAGAATCATATTTATAAAGAGTATTACTAAACCTTGGTAAAATCCAGAAAAATTCTCCATCAAACTCAATATTATTCGGAACTAATGGTCCTAGATAGAAACTTTGAACTAGGTTACCAGTAGTTTTATTAATTCTATATATTTCTAAACTTCTTTCATTTGCAACATAAAGGTAACTATCATCCAATGTCATTCCTAATATAGTAGAAGCTGGTCCAGCAAAGAATCTATCTACATAGTAATCTTTTAGAACTACAGGACTTACATCTGTGTAAATTTTTAAGTCTTGAACCCAAAATTCTTGATCTAGATTTGCTGACCAACCATCGCTATAAAAGAAGAATAAAAGTATAGAGTCATATCCTTCTAAAAGGAATGTTTTATTTATAAAGATAAATCCAGAATCATAGACCTCAGATCCTGTTATACCAAAGAAATAGAAGATTTCTTCATACGTTACAGGATCATAAATAGATAATCTTAATTTCACTGCTTCTAAGTAATTCGCTTTAGCTCGCCCATAAAAGGTAAGACTAAGTGTGTTATTTGTAACTGGTACTTCAGCACAAGCACCTACATTTTTATCATATGTACCAGTGGTTTCTAAGAAATGAATTGTATCAGAACTTATATCATAAGTATAACCTGTTCCAGTAGTAAATCCATCTAGACAAGTATTATTTCTTTCTGCTGTTCCTGCATTCCAAATAAAGTCGTTTGTAGTTAGATAATTCTCATAATAATTTGAAACAGGGTCAGAATTATCTTCTTGATTCAAACTTGAGATATAGATTGTACTTATACCACTGAAAAATAAAATAAATAGAATGATTAAACCTTTTTTTCTCTCCAAATTAATCTAGTAAGATAACTCTCCGATAATTATAAAGTTTCTGGGGGTACGTTAAACGAGACATTAAGGCGACATTAAAAAGGAAAAAAAAGAGCAAGAATTTAAGTCCTTCTTTTATTTCTGAATAGTACAACCAAAGCACATAAGCTACTCATAACTAATAGATAATTCATAGGATTATCAATAGTGAAGATAGTAGGTGTTGTTGTGGAGTGAGAAATCTTCAAATCAGTTATCCAATAAGTGTGGTTTTGACTTAAAGAGATTGAATCAACAAAATAGAAGAGAAGAATAACATTATCGAGATCATCAATCTTTATATCAACCTCTATCTGATAATCTAAAATATTTTCACCTGGTGTGTTTTGGAATTGGGTAGTTAGCTGTTTAGGAATTTGTTTCATGGTATTAGGATTGTAAAGTAAATGTCTGATATTAGCATGAGTGGTAGCAGTCCCCCCAGCTTTGAATGAGAAAACAACATGGTTATCTTCTACAGGAAGAGTGATATAAGCTCCTATCCTAGCATAATCTACACCTGTATCATTTTCAGCTAAAAGGAGATGAGTTTCATTGATTGAACAAATATATTTCCCCTCATTACCAGAAACAGGAATCAAATCTTCTTGTTCTGATGGTTCATTTAGAAAACTATCAACTGTCCAGTTTAATGAATTGAGAGGATTAAGAGATTCTAAAGTAGAATCTTGAGGTGCTGCTTCTATTTGATAGACCTTCAAATCTTTAACCCAGAAACTCTGATTGTTTCTTGCAGTCCATGAATCATGATAACAGAAAAACATTATTACTTCAGAAAAACCTTCAAGCGGGATATCCATTTGAGCATAATTATAACCTGTGTCTGTAGTAATTCCATCTTCTGTATATCTCAAAGTAGGCAAACCAGATATAAGTGTTAAAGAAGTTGTATTGAGGTAGTAAACAAACATTTTCCTAGCATTAGGATGATTTGCTTTAGCTCTTAAATAACAAGAATAAACCAAGTGATTATTTACTATAGGAACGGTTGTATAAGCTCCGACTGCTGTTTGATAAGTGTCATTCTCCTGTACAAAAATCTCATTTGAAGTGATAGAATATTCGAAAGTCTCATTTGATACTGGGCTATCTAATATAGGATCACCACCGATAAAAGGAAAAGCTCCAAAAGTCCAGCTAAAATCGTCTATAGTTAGAAAATACGAGGATTCATTTTGTGACAATTGAGTGTCACTTTTCTCAATTGAACTAAAAACATTATTTTTCATAACTACGGGAAATAATAGTAGGGATAGAAAAAAGATGCTAAAGCTAATTTTTGTTTTCCGCATTTTTATCAGTTATCTATTAGCTTTCAATTTTTATAAATATCCTCAAGAAATGTTAACGAGACAATTCCTTTACAAGTAAAAACGAGAGAAGTTTTAAAATCCAAGAGATTTGATGCAAATCTATGAATATTGAAAAGAGAGATTGAGGTTTAGGAGTTTAAAGAAAATTTTTCTGATTAATAAAAGAAAAAAGACTGAAATTTATCTTTCAGTCATATTATCTGTTCTTATTTCTGTCGTGCTGACACAATATATAAGACTCCAGCTCCTACAGCGCAAGCAAATTCTATATAGTGAAACACATTGATGAATGTAAGATATGCTGTCAACCCTTCTATATTAAATGAGATGAAGGGATAGAGAGTACTTAAGAAATAACTAGCTAATGTCAAGCCAAAGAGGATAAAGAATGCCATCCTTAAATTTTTCACGATATTATTTTCTGTTTCACGATTCAGTATAATAGCACTTAGTATTAGTAGAATAAGAAATGTTAACCAAAACAAACCATTTAGTATCACATTTGAAAGAACAGTTGGATCTTGTGTGTATGGGAATGTTATTGTTACAAAATGACCATAGGTTAAAATCTCGAGTACAAAAACACCTATTACAAAAGCAGTTGAAAGAATTGCTAATATAAATGGGAGAGTCTCAGATTTCTTATAAAATCCTATTGCTAAAAAAATACCTGCACAAAGAAATGTAGCTATCCAGATAGACATCAAGGTGTAGTTTAAAAGATCATTAAACTCACCAGGAGTCATAAGAACGTTAGTAAAAACATAAGTATCAATTGATTCCATTACAGCATTGTAGGCATGAATTAGTAAATAACCAACAACTAGACTTAAACCCGCACCATAAAAATCAACATTCGTTTTTTCACTCATAGTGCTTATTAGTTTGATAAAAGTTATTTAAAGATTCCTTGCAATCTTTATAGCTATAGAAAAAGAAATTTTGCTTCAACCTTCTTTTATCTATTTTAGTCTCTGCTGTGTAGATACAATGAATAATATTCCAGTTGCAACTGCACAAACTAATTCTAAAGGGTAAAGAATGTCAAAGAATAAGTTATAGACAGCATTTGATGAAATTCCATATCCGATATAAGTAGGTAAATCGTCTAAGAAATACCAGAACAAAGACAAACCAAACAGAATGAAAAAAGACATCCTTATTTGTCTAACTCTATAGCTTTCAGTATAATTGTTCAGTAGCTTAGCACTTAATATAAGTAAAACAAGGAAAGAAACAGCGAACAGAAAATTGAGTATAGTTACTGAAAGAAATGTATTTGATCCAACAGAAGGGTGAGCTCCATAATATACAATCTCTCGTATAAAAGGTCCAGTTACTAATATACCTGAAATAAGTGAGAAGATGAAGTGAAGATATTTAGCTTCTTTATAAAATACGATAGCTAAAAAGATACATGTGCAAAGAATTGTTGCAACACGAAAAGACATAGGAGTAAATCTATAGAGATTAACATAGGTTTCAAAAGTCATATCAGTTTTTGTAGCAAAAAAAGTCTCCATAGAGTGTATAATGATTTTAGAAGAAAAAGATAACAAATAACCTACTAATAAGCTCAAACCTGCACCATAAAATGCAGTACTAACTTTATCATCCATCATTCAAACTAGAATAATTAAAAATAATTAAAGATTTTTCGACAATGTAAACTGTAACGAAACTGCAATTTTTTTCTCGAGTTTATAAATGAAAGTACTTTATCATCTAGTGAATCACTCTTAAGCTGGTTAAAGACATGGCGTCTACAATTGAAACATTACCATTATTAAAAAATGGAGAAGAGTACCTATCACAAAGTCAGAAGACTGTGCGAGGTGTTCATGGAGAGGATCTACTAAAAGTAGCTGTCGCACCTGAAATTCACGTGCAGATGGCTATGCCTATCAATAAGGCTAGTTTTTACACTCTCCAAGGCATACCTATTGATGAAATGATTGATATTTTTTGTGAAGCTGGACAAATCTTTACTCAAGATATGCTCATTAATGGTATTTCAACTTCTTTAGATGAGTGGTGTGAGTTAATCACTCTTTCTACAGGCTTACCTATCAGGTTTGTCAATAATGCACTAAACATGATCCCAAATATTTTTACTAGAAGTCAATTAAGGAGACTCTTAGAAGCAAATAGTCCTACTGGGGACTTAGCAATTTTTGACGATTTTGTAGGAGTCAGAGGTAATACCCGTTTTGGCTGGTCTCCACGAGGGCAAAATGTGGGAGTAGGATTACCTGGGAATCATCCAGCAGTAAGCTTACTCGGTACACTTATTCCTTTGTTTAAGATTCCGACTCTTATTCGAGCTAGTTCAAGTGAACCTTTTACTTCTTTCAGAATCTGCAAATCGCTCTGGGAAGCTGGTTTACCTCACGAATCCTTGTTCCATTTCGTTACTGATCATAGCACCGTGGATACAATTGTTCGACAATCAGACCTCGGCATCATTTTCGGTGATGAATGGATTTTGAAAGCTTATAAAAACGACTCTAAAATCAAGACCTTTGGTCCTGGTCGCTCTAAAGTTTTAGTAGAAATAGAAGATATGACTTCAACTCATCTTAATCTAGCTGTGGAATTAGCTTACCAAAGTATTCATTATGATGGTGGACGAGGTTGTATTAACTCAAGTGGAGTTTGTTATAACTCTCCCCAGATGTACGATGAATTCAAAGAAAAATTAGCTGAGAAATTAGCTAAACTTGAACCTCTTGATCCGTTGAATCCACGAGCTGAAATTCCTGCTATGGATCCCGATGCTGCCAAAAAATTATACAATTACATTAAAATTAGAATGACAGGTAAGATAAACAACCTCACAGCTGAAATAAGAGGAGAAGAAAAGATCCTGCATATTGAAGATAGCCTTGCTTATCTTATGCCTACACTCTTGGAACTTGATGAAGAACATCAGATGCGCACTGATGAATACCCTTTCTCTTTTGGAACTATCTACAGACCTGATGACTATTTAGTAGAAGAGTTAGTGGAAGATACTTTATCATTAGCTTATCTTACTGATAATCCAAGAAAAGCTAAGAGATTACTTAACATTCCCTCTATCAAGAAAGTTTTTGTTAATGATCAATCCTTTACAATGGATATCAGTGCTCCACATGATGGCTATATGTGCGATTTCTTATACAACTCAAAAGCTTCTAATTACGATGGATTGAACAATTTCTTAAAATAAATGTTCTTCTTTTTTCTTTTTCTACTTATATTGGTTTAATAGTTTTTTTTGGACCTCTTTCCAAATTTCTTTCTTATATTGTCTATACCTATACATGATTAACGTAAATGCACCAATGATTCCTATTCCTGCTGTAAACCAGTATTGCAATTGGTTTTCTACTGCAAACGCTGAAATTATTACTGCGACAAATAGTATAATACTAAAAGCTGTTATAATTATTATTTTGTATTTTCTAGTTGTCTGCTTTACTGAACTAGAAGGAAGAATTCTTCTTCTTTGTTGAGTATCTGAATATACAATTGTGGCATCTCTATCAGAAATCTTATCAGCGAGAATCACTCTTGGTTCACTAGGAGTTTCCTGAATCTTTGTCTTTTTCTCCTCAGTTCTCTTTTCAAAATGGTACTCCTTCTTTTGTAGTATCTTCATTTGTTTAGCTATCTCTAGCTGTTTCTCTTTTGTTTGAAGCTGAATATTATTCAGTTGTCCAGCTCCTCTTTTTTCTGAGAAGGACTCCAAAACTTCATTCTCCTTCTTTCGTTCTCTTAGTTTAAACATTATAAATATCAACAGATAGATAATGCTTAATGAAATCATTATTGGGAGATATCTAGTAATGAAAGTGTATGTATCTCTTCCAATTGCTGGATATTTACCTGTTACAATAAAAATAGTGAATGAACGAGCTTGACCTTGAGGATTATATAGAACAAGATAATAAATCTGTTCTTCATCTAATTCTATTGCCTCTGAATAAGTCTCTGAGACATTTCTCGTATAATAATAACTCTCAGCAAATCCACCCGTATAATTTTCATATTGATTTTCCTTCAATATATAATAAAATATTTCAGGTCCATCAGAGATTTCAAATCCTACATATAGCATTTTATCGTTACCAGTCTCCAATGGGATTGCATAACTTTGATCTGTATATAGTGTTAAATTACTTGAGAAATCGATTAGACCAGAACTACAAAAAACAGTAAGGAATAAGGATATAAAAAATAAAAAGAATAGAAACAACTTTCTTTCTTTCACAATTATTATATCTAAATTCATTAAATAAGCTTTTCTTGCAAATTGTACGATTTGAGCTATCTTCTTAGCACTTTTCCAGGTAAATTCATATTCTGTTTTCCTTTTTCTAGCACTATTTCTCCATTAACTAGAACATATTCTATTCCTTCTGAAAATTGATGAGGTTTCTCAAAAGTTGTTTTATCATAAATTTTTTCAAAGTCAAATATAGTGATATCAGCCCACATACCATCTCTTATTAATCCTCTATCAAATAATCCTAATTTTTGTGCTGAAAGACTTGTCATTTTTCTTATAGCTTCTTCTAGTCTCAACAGACCTTCTTCTCTCACATACTTACGAATTATACGTGGGAATGTACCATAAAATCGCGGATGTGGTTTCCCATAATACATTTTCCCTTCTGGAGCTACTCCTAATCCATCAGTTCCTATAGAAGTATATTTGCTTTTCAGTATCCTTGATATATCTTCTTCGTCCATACTTCGAACTGTTATCCCCACTTCTCCTTTACTATCCAAAATCATATCAAAGATAGTATCTCTTGGATCTTTAATTCCTCTGATCTTTGATATCTCACTGACATTCTTTCCTTCTACATCTTTCCATTTATCTGATTTTACTGATGATATAAAGATATTATCCGGTCCTGTTTGAAGATACCAATCGTCATAAAATCCATCATTAGTAACCATATCTTTCTTTATTTGAGCCCTTGTTTCTTCTGTTGAGAGTCGTTTTAAAGCTTCATCTATACCTCCTTCAAGAACCCAAGGAGGAAGTAAAGCACTCATAGAAGTCGCACTGCGATTATAGGGATACTGATCACAAGTTATATCCAAACCTTTTGCATTAGCTTCTTCTACAAGTTTGAGTGATTTTTTACTCTTTCCCCAGTTCCCCATTCCTGAGCATTTGAAGTGGCTGATCTGTCCTCCTCGAACCTTTGATTTTTCTACGATTTCTATAAATTCTTTTACAGCATCTAATAAACCAGATCCTTCATTTCGAATATGAGAAAAATATAATCCATTATATTCTGCAACTACTTTTGCAAGTTCAATTATTTCTTCAGTTTCTGAATAGGTTTGAGGAGAATAAATTAAACCTGTACTTAGTCCGAAAGCTCCAGCTTCCATTGCCTCTCTGGTGAGTTCTTTCATCTCTTTTAGCTCTTCTTTAGTAGGTTCTCTATTTTCGTAACCTGGTCCTCCAGCAAGCCTGATAGGGCCAAAACCAACAAAAGGGACAATATTTGAAGCTATTTTTGTTTTCTCAACTTCTTTTAAATATTCTTTAAAGGTTCTCCAAGTTATTTCAGCAGGTTTCACTCCAGGAGGTGCGCTAAGTTCAAATTCCTTCTTAAAAATCTCGTAACTTTTATCACTTATCGGGGCAAAAGAATATCCACATTGTCCAACAACAGAAGTGGTTATACCTTGAGTAACTATTGATTGAATTCTATTATCATAAGGTATTCCTGTATCAGTATGGCTGTGCATATCGATAAATCCTGGACAAACAATCAAACCTTTAGCATCAATGATAAAATTAGCTTCGTCATTTATTTTATACTGCATCTTGGCTATCTTACCATTCTTGATTGCTATATCTGATTTGAATGCTAAATTACCGGTACCATCTACAATTTTTCCGTTTCTAATTATGATGTCAAAGCTCATTTTTACCGGTTTAGAACTTCTTTACTCCTATTTAACCTTATTCAATCAAACGAAAATGTATGATGAAATCTTTCTTTTGAGAATATTTAAAAGAATCCTATTCTTGTTTAACATATAACAAATTGATTGAAACAGGTGAGCTCGTGGAAGAAGAAATATCAACTCCCTATTTATCAAATGAAGTCGAGTTAGCCAAGTCTGGTCCTGTTTACATATTTCTTCAACTTATGAAAGTCACTGCATGGAGAAGATTCGCTCACCACCCCACTTGTAGTGTTTACAAAAATCATTATTATAAAATCGGAAAAATTTGTCTGTGTGTTGGTTGTACTTCTCTTTATTCTTCTATTATAATCTCTCTGATATTTTTTCTTTCATTTATGAATTTTTTTAGGCTAAATCCGAACTATTTAGCGTTCACCTTTGTTATAGGAATATTAGGTCCATTCATTCATTTTGCTATCAGACCAAAAAACAAGTGGTTAAAGACTTTATTTCGAGTTTTAGCTGGTTTAGCTTTAGGAGCTTATATGGGATTAATTGTTTTGTTAGGTCTAAAGTACTGGTGGTTACAGATAATAATGCTACTCTTTATTGTAGCTGGATTTAGTCTCTATGGTTGGATGAGAGGTAAAAGAGCTAATCTAAGATATTGTGAAACTTGTCCCCTTCATTATGCTGAACCTCCTTGTCTCCCTGAAAGAAATACTAGGATTAAAATTAAGAAAATAAATGATTTTGTTGCTAAACAGTTGAAAGAAAAAAAGGCTAAAAATGAACAAAAGAAACAATGGCTTTACTAAAGAAAGGTAAAGAACCAATCTTTGATCATTTCCCAGATGTATTTTATAAAAGTTTGAACATCTAATGTTGGATCTCCAATCTGTGCTGAAGCATTTATTTGACTACTTCCACAAGAACAACTGTCACAACTATTTTGACAAGCATTACTACAGCTGTTATTGCATGCATTGCTACATGTTTCATCACAACCACAATCACAAGTACAACTACTACAAGCACTTTGACATATTTGAGAGATTGAGTACCCAACAAGATAAATAATACCAATTGCTATAAGTCCAAGAACTATTAGCGACCCAAATACTATAGAAACTATAATAATGATTCTTCTTCTTTTCTTTCTTTTTTGTGCTTCTAAATCTTCAAGTTCTATAGGTGGAGGGGGAGAATATTCTTCTTTTGGTGGTGGTTGGTCATCCATCAGATTGTCATAACAAAACTAGAATAAAAATGTTCTTGAGAAATGTAATCTAGTTTAGAAGAAATTGAAAAGCCAATCCTTTAAGCTCTCCCAAGTATAGTGAGTCAAAGATTGAAAATCTATGTTTGAATTACCAATATCTGCAGATGCAATCATATCATTACTGTTACAAGCATCATTGCAGCTGTTGCTACAAGCTGTTCCACAAGCGTTAGCACAGGTAGTAGCTAAAACTTGAGTGAAAAGCAACAATATCGCTATAATTATTCCTGCAAGTACGATTAAAGAGCCAAATACAATCAAAATAATGATAATTATCTTCTTTCGTTTCTTCTTCCTTTTCAAATCTGGATCAATATCACTCATCAATACAAATGTGTAATCTTTAAAGTTATAAGAATTATTATAGTCTCAGCGAGTTTAGAACGACATCTCTGCTTTTTTCAAATTTTCTTTCGTTTTTAAATCATTTTGCTTATTATAGTACAGAATAAAGGAATCATTTAGGATAGATTTGATGAGTACTACTGATAATACCTATAGTCAAATTATTTTGGGAACTTTAGTAAAAGACAACACTCTTTTAATTTTTCCTCAGTACATTGATCTAAATCCAATTTTCTCGCTTTTATTTCGTTATTTCAAAGACAAGGATCCCCAGAAAAAAATAGGTATAATTCTTAATAAAGCAGAATCTGTAACGATTTTCAAGGATTTTATTGATTCACACACATCTCAAATGCCAATCGAATACATTAAATCTACACAGTCGCTTGATTCTAGAAAAGAAAAATATTCGAAGGCAGATATATTATTGATCACTCCTCAACTTCTTCGTAATGATATTCTCAGACAAATGATTTCGCCAGATAATTTTGTCTTTCTTTTCTTTACAGACGCTATCCTCGTAAAAGGGAAACATGCTGCTGCACAATTAATGGAAATTTTTCAACAAAACTCAATTTTTGTAAGAACTGCAGGATTGATTCAGGAGCGAGTTCAAGAAGTTGAAAAACTTGAGGAAATTTGCGAGAAATTACTTATCACTAAGATTGAGTATATTGAAGAAAAAAATCAAATAAACTCATTTTATAAATCTTTAGAAGAGAAAATAACTGTTCCTATTAACAAATCAATGTATGAATTTTGTTTTGAAATAAATCGATATATCAAAGAATATCAATTATTCTTAAAAGAGAAAGGGATTAACAAACCACTTTCAGTTAGAAAAGAGTTTCCAGATTTTGTTTTGAGTCTTAGAAAACACTATGATTATGATCAACAACAGATTCTTATCAGAAAAGCGATTGAGCTTATGAATTTTATTTCAATAAAGGAGCTAGTAGAAGCTTCTGGTCCAACTACTGCGTTAGCATTTATGGAACGCTTAAAGAAAAGAGAAGAAATAGAGGAGGATAAATTCAGTAGTTTAACAACCAAATTTGCTAGAACACCGATTTTTGAAGAACTTTTTTTAGAGATTGAAAAACTCTCAAATTCAACAAAACACCCCAAACTTGATAGAATGACTGAATTAATAACATCAGTAAAAAGTAAGACCAATCTCAAACGCTTTTATATTATCGTTAATCATAAAACAGTTCTTCCAGAAATTGCTGAAACTATAAAAAGTATTGGATTAAAAGTAAAACTGCTCCCAAAGAGTCAGAGTAAAGAGAGGAAAAAAACACTAGAATTGCTTGAAAATAATGACATTGATGTAATCATAGCTACTCATTTCATAAAAACTAGTGCAGAGGTGGTTATTTTCTTTAATACTCCTACAAGATATCAAACTTACTTAGAAAGTAAAAAACATTCAAAGAAAGTCTTCTTGTTAGTTACACATAGATCGCAAGAAGAACGAGTTTATCATAAATTTAGAAACAAAGAACAAATAGTAGGAAAAATCATTAATCATACAAGGATTCAAGAACGTTTAATTCTCAATCAACAGATTTTATTTGAAAATTCAATAGAAAAAAAGATGAACTCTCGAACAAAAGCTTTTGTTGATCTCGCGAAATCACTCTCGAAAACTAGGGAGGGGAGAGCTGAGAAAACTGAATACACTGAGAAGAAAGAATCAGAAATTACAGCTGAACACATACAGTTTCTTGCAAACTGCTCATATATTGAAGCTAAAAAGATTTCATCATTGCTTCAAGAAAAAGATCTTGAAAGTATTAATTTTCTGTCAATTGACGAAATATCAGAAATTTTCCCTAGGTCACGAGCTATAGAAATCGTAGAAAGTATTGAAGGAAGGAAGTACCTTGCAACAGATTGATACTGAAGAAGAAAGTTGGGAGATAGCAAAAATTATTTTCCCCTATGTTTCAATGAAATCACCTCAGAAGAAAATTATTCAGTCTATACTTTCTTCAAATCAACCTCTTCTTGTTAGTTCACAGATTGGCGTAGGAAAAACAGCAGCATTACTTACTGCATTACTTTCACTCAAAGAACCAGATGAAAAGATAATTATCTTTGTAAGAACAAAGGCTCAAATCAATGTTTTTTTGAGAGAGCTTTCAAATATCTTCAGACAGATAGTTAAACATTGGGATGTCTTAGAATCTCATTTTGTTAATTTTCCCATTTTTGTTCCGTTTTTAGGTAAAAATGAGCTGTGTTTAAAAGCTAAAAAAGATTATCCCGGAGAACTTTACACACACATTTGTAATTTAACACGATGTCCTTTAAAAGCAAAGACACAAAGAGCTACTTTAGAAGACATAGTTGAATCAGTCAAGAAATTATACGAATCATTTTCTGAGGTGATTTCAAAAGAAGACATTCTAACAAGCCTTAATTCAGATAAATACTGCCCTTATTTCTTCTCTTATTTTCTTATGCAAAAAGCTGATGTAATAATTACAAGCTATCCATTTCTCGAAAATAGCGCACTATTTACACGGTTGTATTATAGCATAGGTACATCAGTTTCGAAGACACTAGTAGCTATAGATGAAGCTCATAACCTTTACAAACCAATTAACCAAGAGATCACTAGGACATTCATAGAAAATGCAGCTAAAGAACTTCCACATCACATTTATACAGAAGTGTTGGAGATGATAGATACACAAAGTGTGATTCACAATAAATTTGATGAAATAAAATTAAAGTCCCTAGAAGATGAATTATTTTCGTTATTACAATCTCAGTTGATACATAATAATCCTCCTGCTTTTTATGCTTACATTGTTTATCATTTTTTGCTTTCATCACAGGATAGAGTTTTGCTTTCTGATGGTCAAAAATTATCTATTGTAAATACACAACCTTCTGATATCCTTAAGAAATTCTCAGAAGCACGAAGATTTGCTTTAGTTTCAGGTAGTTTTGAACCTGTTCGTTCTTTTCAACAAATCTTCAATCTACCTAACTCTAAGATTTTGCAAGTTTTCCCACCTAAAGAAGAAATAGAAGCAAAATACTTTATTCTTTGTAATCAAAAACTCAACGGAAAGTATGAGAATAGAACGCATGAATATTATATTCTTATTGCGAGTACTATTCAGAAGCTTTTCGAAGCTATTGATGGTCACACCTTAATCTTTGTTCCAAGTTACAAATATATGAAAGAACTAGAACAAACTGGAGTTCTAGAGGCAGATATTATTGAGAACAAAGAGTTAGATATTACCACGCTCCAAGCAATTATATCTAGTTCTGATCAAAAAAAGTTAATAATTTGTGTAATCGGTGGTAGAATAAGTGAAGGCATCGAATTTTCTTTCCAAGGAAGAAGTCTCATCAAAGGTATAATCATCACTGCATTACCCTATCCTCCTCCTTCACATGAAAATAAAATAATCCAGGAAGATTTAACACAAAAATTCGGTCCTTCAGTAGCTAAAGAATTTACTGTTATAATTCCAATGGTTCAGAGATTAGCCCAAAGTTTTGGTCGAGCTATAAGAAATAAAGGAGATAGAGCTGTTCATATACTTCTAGATCCAAGAGGAACCCAATTTACGCAAGATTTTCCTTTTGAGAGACACAGTTCTGTAAAAACACTAAAATCGAAAATCCGAAACTTTTTTCAAGGTCCAAAAGTTTAGTCAATTGTCCAAAATGAGCATAGCTTCCAAGGTGTCTAGAATACTATTTTTCCTTCTCTTAATTCTAGCTCCTTTATCTTTTACTCAAGCTACAACCAATCATGAAGGAACTGTAAACAAATTAAATATCATTGTAGACCCTGCTTCAGCTTGGTCAGAAGATTTCAATGCTACTGCTCTCGGATTAATCTCAGTAAGATGCATTCCAGGAAACGCAAGTTACCTTTATCACTTAACAATTCATAATGGGACTAACTATCAGATAATTAGTAGATCTAATATAACAGGAGATATTTTCTTCAATTTCATTTGGGAGGGATTATTCAGAGCCTATATCTGGAATCCCGGTGAAGAAGAACTTGAGATTGATCTGGAATTAAATAGTGATAGACTAACTGATACAGAGGATTTCGGTTATACTTTTGATTTTGAAGAAAACAGATGTATTCAAACAACTGTTGCAGCTTATACTGAACGTATTCTCTATATTGATGAAATAGAGAGAGGGAAGTATAAGATCAAACTTTCAGCTTTTGAAGATGATGCTAATCTGAATTTCTTTATAACTGATGTCAATCCGCTTATAGATACTGATTGGAAGGATTCCGCAACAGTTGTTTCTTGGTCAGAATTTATGGAAAAAGATTTCCAGATAGGAGAAAGATACAATTGGATAGTACTTTCTTCACTTGATGGAGCAGCTCATACCGTTACAGTAGTAATGGTTTACTTAGGAGGACAAGGTTTACGAACTCAAGATATAGTTATCGCTATAGTTTTAGTTTCTGCTCTAATTCTACTTCTACTTACTCAAGCTACAAACAAGAAAAAACGTAAAAATAGAAAAAGCTACTATAGTACTAAACTTTCCCGTCAAGAAGTTCAAAAACAGCTTCATCTTTCTTCTCAAGTTGATATAAGGTATGAAGGTGGAAGGTATGTTTATGTACCACCTGATTTAACGAATCCTGAATTATTAGATGAAGGATTAGTTGATGATGAAGAGAAGGAAAATTCAGAGTAAATCTAAATCAAAATTTCTAGCAGTTACTAAACCCATAACCGTTATTCCTGTATGACAGACTATTGCATTACCAACAAAAAATTGCTCGATTCTTTTTATCTTCGGTTTCTTGGTTTCCCTAATCATTTTCTTGAATTTATCATTCTCTGCTCTTGGGATGGTTTCAGCTACCCATACTGTCAACTCATCTTCAGGTTCATAACATTTCCATACCTCTTCAAGCAATTTTCTACAAGTTCTCTCAACACCTATATCATTCCCTACTGGTTTAAGAGCTCCATCTACTAAAGTAAGAATAGGATATGCATGAACAAAGTCAGCAAGATAATATTGTATTCTTCCAATTCTCCCACTCTGGAAAATATGTGTCAAATCTGTAACCATTAAAAAGACTTGAACATCGTTATCGCGAAAGTGAGTAATTTTCTTAACGATAGTATCAATATCGTCTCCATCTTTTAGCAACTGTACTGCTTTTAAGACGATAGCTCCAAGGAAGTAAGAAGCGCCTTTGGAATCAAAAATTGTTATTTCTGGACAATTTTTGTTCTGTTTTTTAATCTGTCTTTTGAACTGTTTTACAGTACTGTTAACAACGTTCATGGTTCCTGATAATGGAGGAGAAACGTGTATCATTAACAAATGGTCATAATCAAGATTCCTTTCTAACACATTCCAAACATTTTGAGGTGATGGTTGACTTGTTTTTGCTGATTTGGAATTTGCGATCAAATCATAAAATTTTTCAGCAGAAGTACTTCCATCATCCAAATATTCCACTTCGTTGATAATTGCATAAGCAGAGATTATATCAACATTATATTTTTCAGCTAATTCAGGTGTGAGATTCGAAGTTGAATCAGTGATAATTTTAATTTTCACAGTAGAGAAACTAAATAACAATTTAATAAACTATTTCCCATTTTAGCAAAATTCTTATTAACTGAGTCAAACAATATGTTGCTCATGAAAATATACAAATTTATTATAGGAATTCTATTGTTTGCAGTACCAATAACTTTCCATGGTGCTCCAGGAGAATATGTAATGCATGCACCTATAGGAACACTCTTAGCTGATAGTGGAGGGGTAACATTTTCAGTTCACACTTTTGCTTTGTATACAAATGAAGCTAGTTTAGAGTATGCAATTTCTGCTGATTCTGCAGCTGATTTAGCGGCATTTGAATATTATCGGGAAGCAGAAGGATTTGGAACAAAATTAGCTGTTGAAGGTCTATTAACAATTATTATATTGTTTGGATTAGCTTTGTATATCATATCATCAATCGTTGATGTTAAAGCTTTGAATATACTATCAGATTTATTGATGATAGGATTTGCGATAATGAGTTTAATCTGCTTTTTAAACTGGAATAGTTCAATCTGGGTTTCTTCATATAATTATGGGATCCCAATTTTCACTATTATAGCAGGTTTACTGGGGATAGGAGGAGCTATTCATTCAGGTATAGAATTAAAGAAGTGATTGAATCACTTCAATTTATTTTTTCGAAAGATTTAGATATCTATATTTGTTGTTAATGTGTGAATAAGAAACTGATACATTGGATGAAAGCTTCAGTAATTATCTTAGGTTGGAGCTTAACACCAGTCATAGGAGAGTATTTAGTAGATAAAACTAGCCAAGTTACTGCGTACCAATTATCTTTTTTCAGATATCTTATCGCTGCAATTACGATATACATTATTTTAATGGTTCAAAGAAAAGTTACAAATAAAGAAATTCTCTCTTCTTTCAAAACCAATTGGTGGAAATATCTAATTGTCTCGATTTTTTGTGCTTTTATGCCAGTTTTCTTGTTCCTTTCAGTAAATACAACAACTGCTTCAACTGCTTCCTTTTTGTTAAACTCAAACGTAGTGCTAATTCCCATCATTTCTTACTTTGTTTTAAAAGAAAGAATTAGAAAGAGTTATTTCTTAGCTTTAGTTTTTGCTTTAGTTGGATTGTTTTTTGTTATATTTGATAAAAATATCTTGGATTTATCTAATCTCCCTCTAGGAACAATTGAAGGTAACCTATTAGCTTTTGGTTCAGGAGTTAGTTGGGCACTATATACAATATTTCTAAAAAAATTCTTTGCAAAAGATAATCCACTCATGGTCACTTTCATCAGTTTATTTATGGCAAGTATTTATTTAGTCTTTTTTGCATTTCTTGTGACTCCAGCAGATATATCATTAGATCTTTTTGGAGTTTTTTTGCTTTTAGTGATCGCTGTTCTAGGAACATCGTTTGCATATAGTCTCTGGCTGGATATACTCTCGTATTTAACAACTACAGAAACAGGAATCCTTCAAGTGTTAGTGCCAATATTCTCAGTGATTTGGTCTGTAGCTTTTCTAGAAGAAGGGAAAGAATTAACATATTTCTTCGGAATAGGAGCTTTTCTGATTATAATCAGTATAATTGTATTTGAATTTGAGAGAGGTAGAACAAAGTTTCCTAAAATAGAAGAAAATAAGGAAAATTAAAGTTGAAAGAGAGAAACCCTTTTTTGTATGAAGAAATCATATAGAATTAGTGAATAACATGAAGAAATATGAAGAAGACATTTGTATTAATAAAGGAGATTTTCTGATAGTTAAAACCAAAGAAATAGAATTTCATAATCCAACAGTGTTTGTCACTTTTCCTACACCAGGAATCGTAGGACCAATTATAGCTAGACAAATGATATCTAGTTTAGATTTAGAGGAGATAGGATTTTTTAAGTCAAGTGCGTTAAGTCCTGTCACAATTTTCATGGATAACGTGTTAAAACATCCATATTTGTTATATGCTAATAAAGAGGGAACAATTCTGCTTGTCACAATAGATTACCCAGTTCCTCCAGAAGCTTATTTAGTCGTAGCAGAAGGATTGATCAACTGGATTGAACACGAAGTTGGAGCAAAGAAGATTGTTTGCTTAGATGGTATTCCAGTTAAAATTAGACCTGAACAAGCTGTTGTTATAACTGCTGCTGAAGAAGAAGTTGTCAATGATTTAAAGCAATATGGCACAGAGATGTATGAACATGGCGTGGTTTTGGGATTATCTGGAGCTTTCACTAGTGAAGCTCTACTAAGAGAGATTGTTGGAATAGTTTTGATGACACCTGCAACCGCTGAACTTCCTGATCCTGAAGCAGCTGTGACTTTAATCAATGTAATGAATAAATACTTCGGATTTAAAATTGAAACAGCAGAATTGCTTGATCAAGCAGCTAAGATAAAACAACAGTTAGCTATGATTGCTGAGAAACAACAATCAATGCAACAACCTATAGTTCCTATGCCAAAAAGAATGCGAGAAGGTTTTGTTTAAACCTTCCATTTTTTCTAGAATCATAGTTTTAGGTATTATTTTCTTTAAAGTTCAAAAAATAAAAAAATCAGATTGATTTTAAATATGAAAATTCTACTTTATTGGTTTACCGCAGTTAGAACAAAAAGTAGCGCCAGTTTCTAACTTCATACCACAAGATTCGCAAAACTCTTCTCCTTGAACAGATTTACTTTTCTTTGATTTAGTTTTTTCTTCTTGTGCTTGTATCCCCTTTATTTCATGTCCTTCTAGAATGTCATAAGTGCTTCTTCTTGTTTTTGATGTTTCCTGACCTGTTTTCTTCAGAAATGTGAATAAACCTATAATAATAAGGACAACGATTAACACTTCAACTCCCATTAAAATATAGAAGATGATTTTTCCTGTAACTATTCCCAACACTAAAAGTGCTATGAAAATTAGAACTAAAAATACTAAGACACCATTAATAGATCGACGACCTCTAAAGCGCATCATGTATTATAAGAAATAATTCATCAATATAAACTCTCCTTTTTGTTGATAGATAACAAGCTTTATTTTTCGTTAAACCTCTGGTCTTTTGATGAAAGTTTTTGTTACGAGAAAGATTCCTCAAGCTGGTCTAGATATTTTAGAAAAAGAATGTGAAGTAGATGTTTATGAAGGTGATTCACCAATACCTAGAGATGAATTAATTAGTAGAGCGACAGGATGTGATGGTCTGCTTCCTCTCCTTACTGATAGCATAGATGAGGAAATAATGGATAAGACCGGAATCAAAGCTATTGCAAATTATGCTGTAGGATATGATAACATAGATATTGAAGCAGCAACAAAAAGGAAGATTCCTGTAACTAATACTCCTGGTGTTTTAACCCAAGCTACAGCTGATCTAACCTTTGCTCTTATTTTAGCTGTCTCTAGAAGAATAGTCGAAGCTGATAATTACCTGAGAGATGGTAAATGGAAAGGTTGGGATCCTATGTTACTTCTTGGAGGAGATTTCTTCGGAAAAACGCTTGGGATTGTAGGATTAGGACGTATTGGTAAAGCTGTCGCTAAAAGAGCTAAAGGTTTTGGAATGAGGATTATTTATTTTGATCATAAACAAATGTTAGAAGTGGAAGATGAGCTTGGAATAAGTCGAGTATCCCTTTCAGAATTATTGCATGATTCTGATTATATCACCTTACACATCCCTCACACAGAAGACACTCAAGATATGTTTGGAAGAAAGGAATTTGAACAGATGAAACCTTCAGCTTATATCATTAATACATCAAGAGGGAAAGTTATTAACGAAGAAGAATTAGTAGTTGCACTTCAAAATCACATCATACAGGGTGCTGGATTAGATGTTTTTTATGATGAACCAGAAATTGATCCTCGTTTAGCTCAATTAGATAATGTAGTTATCGTTCCTCATATTGGTTCAGCTAGTTTAGAAACAAGAACCAATATGGCTATCATTGCTGCAGAAAATCTAATCTCAGCACTAAAAGGAAAAGTTCCGAAAAATCTTGTCAACCCTGCTATTATTGATTGATTTCTGACGTATCGAATAGTTGGTTTCTGGAGTATTCTTTTTCGTTTATCACCAGTTTAGAAAGTGGAAAATAATAATGATCAACTCTTGTATCTGGATAAAATCCAACATGAACCATTCCAATGAATTTATCAGCAACCGTTGCGCAAAAAGGATCTTTTGCTTTAGGATTAGTACCTATACCTAGTTGAAATAAGCGAACATCTTCTTTTTTAATCATTTCCTGAATATCTTCTCCTACTTTACCTCCTCCTACACAGTCAATGATTGTGTTATCTTTAATAGTTAATGTTAGTAATTGAGTTAGTTCTTCTTGCCATCCTGGGAAGATATTCAGAGTTCCATTTACTTTACATTCTTGTTGTCCATAAGGTAATTCAAGAACAATCTCACCAGCTGGGAGATTAGAAAACATACCTGGAGATGAACAAAATCCTGTTTCCCATAGCCAATCAATTGGTGAAGAGAATTCAAGTGTTAAATCGCTACCAGCTACATCAAAAAATTCAAGTTTTTTTGCTCCTTGAACGAGATTATACAATCTTGTGGTAATTCTTTCTATATCATGAAAGTCAACATCTAAAGGTCCATTAGGATAGAATACATCTATAGGAATAAGAGGAGCTGAAATGTGCCTTATTTTTTTATCGTCTAAAGGTTTTTTTAAAGATGGAACATCTGTTAGAGAATATTCAGTTAATGTAATCACTAGGTTTGATCCTTGTATCTTCTTATTCATTTCTTTATCATTTGGGTCTGTGTAGTGGGTATAAGTAGGTTTAATATAATAGAGTTCTGTTGAATCAGGTTTGAATCCTTTTATCATATCAAAAAGTCTTTTAGCTAATAGATTTCGCTTAACAATTGATTCAAGAACATCTGTTGGTTTTGTCACAAAATCTTCTGGTGTAGGATAATCGCTTATTATTAGAATTCGCTCGTTTTCTTTCACTTTCCAAGCTTCATCTAATAACTTCTTAACAATCGGTTTGATTGATATATCAAGATAGTCTGCCATTATCCCAAATTCTATATGTTAAAATTAGCTTAAAAAGATTAGTCTAAAGGACAAATAATTTCAGGGATATTTGTGAAAACATCTCAGCATTCTCTTACCAAAGTTTTCTCTAGAAAGACATTTTCTGCAATCAATGCATGAAGCTCGCTCTTGACCTTCTTTCAAAAGATTAACAAGATTTGGTTCATTGATGAAGGGTTTACTCATTGCGATTAGATCAACAATATTTTTATCAAGTAAGGAATCCATAGTTTTCCTACTTCTAATACCATCAACAATCACAAGAGGTAAATCAGGTAAATTGTCTCTAATTCTTTTTACATGTCCTCCCCAAGTCGCTTCATTATATCCTGTTTCTACAGCTGCTCTTCCACGCTTTGATCTTATTACTGTTTTTTGTTCAGGCCCACCTCCACTTATCTCAGCAAAAGATAAACCTAACTCATTTAACCAACTAAGCACTTGGATAGTATCGTCTATTCTCACTCCTCCTTCTTCTGCAAAATCATCACAATTTATCTTCACACCAATTATTGCAGAATTGCCTAATGTAGATCTGATAGATTCATAGATTTTTAGTAACAATAATGCTCTTTTCTTTAAAGTTCCACCATAGTCATCTTCTCTCTTATTTACAATATCTGATAAAAATTGGTTATTCAAATACCCATGAGCTGAGTGAATTTGAACACCATCAAAACCAGCTTTCATGGCATTTATTGAAGCATTTGTAAAATCTTTAATAATTTGCTCGATTTCTTCTACTTTCAATTCTCTAGCAACCCATTTTTCGGTTTTGTATTCTGAAGCAGTCACTCTATCAGGTTTTGAGGTATAACCTCCATGGTTTAGCTGTGCAATTATTTTGGAATCATAAGAATGAACCATTTCTGTCAATTCCATCATCCCTGGGACATGCTTTTCAGAAGACAAACCTGATTGCTTAGAATGAGCTTTACCTGACTCGCTTACATAAGAATGCCCTTTAATAATCAAACCAATATTTCCTTTGGCAAGCTTCTTATAATGATCCATAATAGGATCAGAGAGAGTGCCATCATCATTAGACCAGTATGAAGTTGTCGCTGACCTTACAAACCTATTTTTCAGTTCCGTATTTCCAATTTTAAAACAAGTGAAGAGTTTTGACATGATGAACTGGAAATTTTAATAGTAAAAAATTTTGTCTTACAATTGGTTACGCTAAAAAAAAGTTATAAACTACTTTACTAAAATAGTCTTGATTTACATGGTATGTGGTTTAGATTTTGATTACCCAAATTGGTTTTACAAGACAACTATAGGTATTGCGATTGCTGGAATACTAATGTTCGTTGTTTCAATATTTATTTTCTCTTCAGCTGAAGTAGGAACTACGGCTTATGATGTAACTAGATGGTTGTTAGTAGCAGGTGCAATTTTAATTGTCCCTGCAATAGTTGTATTCTTTACTAGAAGTAGCGAGTATTAATACTCATCAATTTTAATGCCACATTTATGGCAAAAAGCCTTATTTTCTTTTAATTTTGTACCACAGTTGGGGCAATATAGAGCTACCAAATCATTATCTTTCAAGTCAACCTTAGTTTGATTTTCAGGAGCAATGGTTCTAATAGGATCTATCTTTTTGTACCCTGGTGAGCGCTCAGGTTGTGCTTTAGGAGTAACATAAACTGTGCTGGTTTCATGACCAAAATTAAAACCTTCAGGTCCTTCAATTAGGAGTACATTATTACTTAAGTGATAAAAACCAACCATTAATCCAACATAACCTAAAACGATAATTACTCCACCTATAATCAACGGAATTATGTTAATTTCTGAACCAGAACTCAATTCACTTATAGATATGGTTAAAGGAATCATAGCTGCAACTGGTACAATCTGTGAATATAAGAGAAGTCTACTTTCTTTCTTTGGATAAAGATTCTGTTCTCGAAGAGCTTTAAAAGTTAAACTTAGATTATAATAGGCAGCAACAAGAAGACCAAATGATACAATGCTAGCTATCTCAGAAATATAAGACATACCCACTCCAATAAACATACCTACAATCAAACTTGCAATTTGGATTAGAAGTGCATATCTTATGAAACTTCCAGTCTTAATCGCAGGTTTAGCTATACTAGGAATCATACGTCCAAGGATAAGGAAACTTCGTCCAAGTCTAAAAAATGCTATCAAATACATAATTCCTGAAACAAGTAAAATTATTAACGCAATTGTTAAAATAGATAATATTGTCGTATGAGCTTCAAATACTTTAGTTAACGCTATCTGCATTGCCTGTAGATCATCTGTAGGCATAGTAAATATAGGTAGTAGTTCATCTTTAATACTGTATAATAACGCTACAATCAAAACAAGTGATCCAGCCAAAACTGTTTGTACAATCGCTATCCTTCTTGCATACGTACTAAGTCGATTCTTGACCACATGTATAGGAGGTTGTATATTATAATTTGTATTCACCATTTTCACCTTGGATTCTATGTCATAAAAGAAAGAGTAGTATAAAAAACTAGTTTTTTGAAAGAATATCAAAAAATCCAGAAAAAGTTAAGATGAGGATTATTCATCTCTCGATCTTTTCTCCACATGTAGAACAAAAAGCATCTTTTACGTTTATTTTGTTACCACAGTTGGGACAGAATTGAACTTGATTTTGTTTTTGTGATGAATAAGCTACTTGTTGCTGAGGAACTTGATAGGGTTGTTGTACATAAGGTTGGTAGATGGGTTGTCCTTCTGGTTTAAAAAATTTATATGCTTCTCCATCATCTATGTTGTTTGTTGAGTAATAAAGCAAAAATATACCTACTGCCAAAATTGTATAAGAAATCAATGAAAGCCCCGAATCTATATTTAGATAAGTGAGATAATCTATTGACTCAGTTGCAAAGATGATTATAGTTGTTAGTGTTTTAAAGAAATAGAAAACTGGTGCAAAAAGTACTACTGGAGTCATTTTTTTAGAAATTAATTTTTCATTGTACATACTGTTGTAAACCTTCACAATAAAAAAGAATCCTGTAAAATAGAACCCAGTAGCAATTATCAAAATGTAATTTCCTACCCCAAAGACTCTTTCAAATTCAAAAAACCTCGTAATTAGCCCAATTCCTTCAAAACAAGCTCCAATAATTAGGAAGATACCTGCCAATCTTGCTTTTTCTGCATCTTTTAATGTCATATCACCAATTTTTAGAAAACTTGCTCCTAAAATAACATAAGATCCTAATAAAGCAATATAAGCAAAAAATGATATTATACCTAATACTATAACTGAACCAAAACCATAAAAGAAGTAGTAGAAGTAGTAACCATAATAATAATCTCCAGTTACATTGGTAATAATCACATCTACTATTGTAGTAACTGCTAGAATTATTGCAGTAATAGCCAATCCTAAAGTCCCGGTTGTAATACGTTGCTTAACGCTTCTCATTGGATTATGAGTAAATACTAGTGCACACATATCAAAGTTAATTATTAAATAAAATTATTTAAATTTAACTGAACTTTGTTGTTTTCATCAAAGAAAAGAAGAAGTTTTCTCTTCTTTGGGATACTATAACTCTTATTTCTAGAACACAAAAATTTTATTATCCAGAAACAATACCTAATGAATTGGTGACAAAATGAGTCAAACTGATGTTGTTCAAGTTCAACCCGTCAAGCTTACTCAGAAACTCGGAAGATATACAAAAGGTCTTATGACCAGTATAGCGATCATTTTAGTATCAACTGCATTTGCATATATTGGGCTTCTTGTAGAATTAGATATAATGATGATTGTTGGTTTTGTCATAACTGGTTTAAGTACCATCATTTTTCTTGTCTTTATGATACTCTTTCTCACAAGTATTGTAAGGTTAGGAAGAATAGATGATAGATATTTTTCATCTACTAAAAGAATATTTGGAGCATTTCTATTTGGTTTGGTTTTTGCAATCGCAGGAGGAGCAAACACCGCATCCACAGTAGATGAATTCCTCCCTCAATACTTTCTTTCGAGGATATATGGAATAGTAGCTTTAGTACTATTTGGAATAGCTTTTCTTTCTATCAATAATCTCTTTGAGAAACTAAAACAAGACAAACTCTATCCTAAAGAAGAAAAACGAGAATATACTTTACCAATCTTAGTAGGAATTATTCTTCTAGTAGTCTTGATTGATACTATAGTACGAGCAGTAGTATATGCAGTACTTCTTAATCAAGGTAAATATGCATACTGGATTTATGATCACTTTGAGATTTATCTCAATTATGCTATCTTAGCAATTATGGTTATTCTTGTAGCTATATTCTGTTACTTCTTGTATGGATTAGGTGAAGAATGGCTAAAAATAGATGAAGAATTGAATACACAATATTTTAAAATGGGTGGCAAAACATTCAACGACAAACTCAAATCGAATATCATGCAAATCTCAAATATATCGATTATAATAGCTTCACTTTCACTTGTATATGTGGTATATTATTTCATAACTTATGTAACTACTGAAGATTTCATACAGCTAATATTTGCTGTAGGGATTTTTCTTGGCGTGATGACTATATTCTTAATCATCTACATTATTAGATTAGCTTTGAATTATAACAAGATTGCTCAACTCCATTCTAAAACTTCTAATTTTGGTATCTTCACAGCTATTTCTTTATCCTTTAGTCCGTTCTTACTAATTGCAGGATTTTTCTCCAATATTGAGTTTTATATTGATTCTGATTTATATATAATTGCTCGAATATTGCTTCTAGTTGGTGTTTTATTATTTGTTGGAGGATCTATCTTTAACTATATCATTCTTAAAAATCTGAAACTAAATAAGGAAGGTTTTGAAGTTAGGAAGAAAGACCTTATTCTACCCATTTCAAGTATCATACTGTTTGTATTACTTCTCGCTGATACTATAGTAAGAAAACTAGTCTGGATTTTTGCATATGCTAATAATAGTATTGATATCGATCTCTTCAACTCAGAATTTCTTTGGTTTGGTTATATTATGAGTGCACTCTTCTTCTTAACAATTATTCCGACTATCTTTGGTATTGTAACCACAAGTAAGGAATATCTAAAGGTAATTCCAGCGTATGGAAAAATACCTTTGAGAATAAAGAAGTCAAGAATAGACGAAGAAATTCAGTTTTATCAAACTAAACAAGAAATGATCCCATCAGCGAAAGCAGTAGCTTACGAAGCAGCTGAAAAAGGAATAGTTGTCTTCTGTGGCAGTTGTGGAAAAGAAATCATGCCTAGATATAATTTCTGTGTTTATTGTGGTACTAAAAAAGATTCAAAACTGAAGATATGCCAAAATTGTGGAGAAGTCTTAGAAAAAGGATTTGTCTTCTGTCCTCGTTGTGGCAAAAAGAAGTAAACATTTTTCTGTACTTCTTTTTCTTTCTTTGTTTTTTTAACAATAAATTAATGAATACCATAGATTTCTGTTTAACTATAAAGTTGTTAAAAGAAGAAATGAGAAAGTCGAGTTTATTTAAGTTTCTTCTCTCCTTCTTTTATACTTTTTACTCTAGATCTAAAATAAATCATTGCCGTTATTAATGATCCAAATTCTAAAACTGTAAAGGGAAGTGAGATTCTTAAAATTGTTATGGGTATTATGGGCTCTTCTCCCAAAGAAAGAACAAATTGTACAACAAACAAGATAAGAATGATAAAACCAAATAACAGAGGGAAAGGTCTTGGATTTTTACCATAGTATCCAAAATCAAAAAGATAAGTTTCAATTCTATAGAGGAAATAGAAACCTATTATGAAGAGAATAGCAACTAGTATTCTGAGTCCATAGTAATAATCTAGAAAATTGAGATAGTCATCATTTGACATCGGTATTACGTACATGAAGATGTGCAAAGTTATTCCCAACAAACTTGCTAAGAATAACGAAATAGAACTAGCATCGATTTTTCTTTCAATCTCCTGCAAACTTCTTTTGAAGGAGTTAAGGTGAATTGCTAATAATAGTAATAATAATAATGATACACCATATGCAACAGTAGCAATACCTGACTCTACTCTGAAAGCAACAGAGAGTTCATGTTCAAAATACAATCCACTTTTTGCCATAAAATACCAAATTATTATTGAAGCTACAAAGAAAAGTAGGTTGACAATATTGAGAATTACTAACATTGTAGTATCTAGAATAAGTTTTTTTCTTGTCGATGTCATTTCCTCAAGATTATACTCTGCGAGTGTCATTTTCACATAAAACTTGTTGTAAGGTCATTTAAATGTAGGTTATTACCAAAAACTCAGAGTTGTGTAAAACCAACAGGAGAGAATTCAGAAATTTTCAAAAATCTCCAATTTTAGTGATTTCCTAACTGCTAATGTTGTTGAAATTGAACTGCTTATGTACAGAAGTATCGATATTCCCAGAACTATACCGTATTTGATAACAGATATCCAAGTAATAGTTCCATAAACTCTAGACAATGGAGAAATACATATAACATTAGAAACAATTTCTATATTACTCCAGAATATGGTTACAAGTAATAGTACGACTACTACACCACTCAAGGTCCTTACAATAAACGAAATTAATGCGATCAAGTAGAATCTTCGCGGTTTACTTATTTCTCCTTTAGTTTGGAAAATTGCTTTTTTCAACCTCATTTGACCAACTAGAAAGCTTGAATTGATCAAAATGGTGAAAACTAAAGAGAGAACAAATAAGAAAAATATTACTTTCAAATTGGTAAAGAATGTCCACATTGATAGTATAATAGCTGAAATAATAAGAGAATATTTTGGGAGAGAAAGAAGAATCGAGGAAAATGCTAAAATAGTATCAGATTTCGTCTTCTCATCTCTTGAAAGTCTGATTTTAGTATATGTTCGTTCGAAATAGGTATAACCCATAACTGTGATAATTCCTCTAAGTAAGATATATGGATAAAAGATGAAAACAGAAATCATGTACATACTTGGCATATCTGCTGAAGCATGACCATACAAATACAGATAGAGTGAAGATTCAAGCAATACCCCAGTACCTGAAGCAATCATAATTATGTCTAAGATTAAGTTAACAATTTGCCCAATCTGTAATTTCTGAAAGTTGGTTAACTTCTTTTTAGTTTGTTTTCTGGTGTTTTCCTGCAATAATCTCTCACCTTTTAGTTTGGAATTCTTCCATTACATCATTTTTAAATTTACCTCCTTTTGCAGCAAAATGCAACAAAAAACACAAACAGAACAAGAAGGTGGTCTTCTTGTATTGAGCCACTAACAAGAAGTAGACCTTCATGCAAAGTCTAACTAAATTATTCCAAACTTCAATTTTTCTCTCATAAATCCTATTAACTCAATCTTGGAACATCTTGTTTTGAGACACAACTAGATTTATAAGAATTTGAAGAGTATTTGACAGCATGAAATACAGATTGCTTGGAAATTCAGGTATACGAGTGAGTGAGATTAGCCTTGGTACCATGGCTTATGGAGGTGCCCAATACCAGTTCACAGATTTTCCTGTCAACAAAAACGATGCACAGAAAACTATCATGAAAGCTCTTGAAGTAGGTATTAATTACATTGATTGTGCAGACATCTATGGAGCATATGGAAATGCAGAGAAAATTATTGCTGAAACTATCAAAGATTACAACAGAGAAGAGATTATTCTCAGCTCGAAATTAATGATGCCGATGAGTAGAAATGAACTGGATAGAGGTTTAAACAGAAAACATTTGATGAAATCCATTGATCGTACATTATCAAATTTCAAAACTGATTATGTTGATCTTTACTATGCTCACAGGTATGACTATTTTACACAATCACTTGAGAAGGTGATAAAATCGATGAATATCCTTATTGATCAAGGTAAGATTAGATACTGGGCTACATCAAACTGGTCACCTGCAGAACTCGAACGAGCTTATGCTATTTGTGAAAAGTATGGTTGGGAAGGACCTGTTGTAGATCAGACAAGATATAACCTTCTTTCACGATATAATGCAGAAATTGCACTTCAATATACTCTTGATGGACATAAAATGGGATTAGTTCCTTACAAAATTCTGCTAGAAGGGATTTTTGCAGGAGTACATAGTAAAGAAGATTCTCTCTCAGGAGATAAAAAAGAGGAATTACAAAAAATCATTAGAAACATTCCCATGACTGATGAATTATTTGCAAAGATCAAACAATTCGATGAACTTGCGAAATCTCTTGATCTCTCTCCAGCTCAACTTGCATATGCGTTTATTTTACAAATAGATAATGTATCTACAGCTTTAATGAGTACAAGAAATCCTGATAGAATTGAGCAAAATATTGTTGCTTGCGATGTGATTCTAAGTAATGAAACAATACTGGAAATCAATAAGCTCTTTCCACTAGAGCATGATGGTTATATCTCTTATGTTCAAGTGAAAAATAGTGTAGCAGTGGACAAAAATAGAGTTGTAGGTAAAATTACAGAAGAAATGATGAAATTTTAAAACCTATATTCTATTTTTTTATCTTTTTTAGAAGTACCGGAATAACAAAAGGTAGACTAGCAGCAAGCACTAAACCAATGATACCAAAAGACAATTCCAAAGCTTGTGTTGAATCATAATTTTCTTCGTAAAGGAAAAAAGCGAATGATTCTCTATAATAAGTAGGTTTCTTATTTCTAAAAACAAGTATTATTTCTTGATTATCTTCATTTTCGAAAATTCTAGAATAGCTGAAATAATATTTTGCTGCAAATACTTTAGCAATATTTTCAGTTTTTGATAAATAATAGGAACTATTTTGTTCAGGTTGATATAAATCGCTTCTTTTGATACACATGGTCAAAGAATTATCACAACATGTAGAAGTATAAATTAGGAAGAGATTGTTATTGAATTCTCCTAAACGTATATGAGGAGAACAAATTGAACCTTCAATCTCATTTACAGCCCAACTATCATTTTGGAACCTTAACACTAATTTATCATTATTTGAAGATTCTTCGTAGTAACGTAAAAGAAATACGCAACTATCATCAAACGAATATACATTAATAAAATCAAGATAATAAAAATTCAAGAAAATGCTCGATTCTTCAACTAGTTCATACTCATCTGAAATATAATCAATAGACCAAATTTTCAAAGTTGCTTCATAATTATTTTTTGTTTGATTTTCTTTTATAAAGCAAGTATAAAATCTAATATCATTCTGATATTCAAAGACACCAAAATTGAAGTTGATATTGTGAAAATAAGGAAGAGTAATGTTAAACATTTCAATATTTAGATTTACAACTGACACACTGTAATTCCAATTATATCCATCTTCAGACTTCATGAAAGCTAAAGTATAATTGTTTTGAATATCTAAGCTTAATGAAGAGAGAATTATCGATCCATTGTTCAAAACATCAAAATCAATAAGATCTTCACCTGTTAAATCTGACCAATGATTAGAGGTAAGTAATAGATAATCATTCCAAACCAAAGGATTACTTGACTGACTAAAAACCATCTTATTTTCAAAACTTACTGATTCTAAAAAGAGAAGACTAAAGTATTGATCTGTATTTTTTCTAATAATTTTTTGAGGAGTAGTTACGAATAGATCATACTCAGAATCAATATAATCTGTATATTCAATTTGTCCTCTATTACTCCAATTAATGTTGTTGAATATCATTAAATTGAAGATTAAAGGTATAATCAAAGAAATAATTATGATTGGAAGTACATAATTCCATATTACCTTGAAAGTTTTAGCCATCTAAGAAACAGTAATTAAAAAGAGTATATAATTATTCTTTCTTTTGGTGGTAAGAAGACTAATTCTTTTGTAAAAATTAATAACTGTTTTAACATTATAATTTTAAGATAGAATGTATACGCAGAAATATTATCGAGCAAATTTGAAATCTTTCTTAAAGAGAAGATGGAGAGGGATTGGATCTCTCATAATTAATATCACTGCTGGAATTCTTATCTTAACAAAAGTTTTGATTTTTTATTATGGATTAATTATAATTGGAACATCCATTTTAGCATATATTATACTTACCTTAAGAAAAAAACAGCAGTTTACTAGTAATTCATAACACTGCTAGATGCAAACTAATGAACACTAGTACGACAGTTGTGAGTTGAGAAAATAGCTGAAAGACTTTTGAGAACTAGATTACTCATAAGGTTTATCTCTCAATTTATCAGTTGTTCCTAATTGTTCTGCCCATTCAATCCAGCCTTTATTTCCTCCGTTAGCATATGCTTCTAGAGGTATAGGTACAAATTCCAACTTTTCCAATTCTTCAGATGGGATTTTTTTACCTTCCATTAGTGAAGTGACAGCTTTATGAAAAACCGCGTCTAAGACCTTTGTAGGTTTTCCATAGAAAAATTGTCTGTAATCATCTTCAGGTAGAGCTGCAACCATTTCCAGTATTTGTGGTATTGAGTAGGATGCATAAGTTCCTGCTGCTCCAATTGGAAAACCTCCACACCAGATGAAATTATTTTCTTTAGCAAACTGTTCATAAATTTTCAAAGCAAGACTATTATGATAGAATTCAAGATACCCTGCACAAGAAATAGCAATAATTAGCTTTCTTTTCTTTCTGATTTTTTCTTCTTTTATAGCAGCTGTTATCACATTCATTAATTTTAATGTCATATAAGGAGCTTGATCTACATATAGAGGAGTTGAGAGTAAAATATAATCGCTTTCATCAATCGCTTTAATCATTTCCTCAACAAGTTCGTTTTTTCTTAATACTTTATAACTTTGAAAGCTTTTAACAGAAATTCCCTGCTCATCTAGCAAGCTCGAAAAATAATTGCCTAGAGAGTATGAAGCACTTTTTTCACCTCTTGGGCTGCACATTAGAAAAACTGCTTGTTTACTCATTCTTCTCACCGACTATATTCAAACACTCTTCGAGTTTATTCTGTACTATTCTATCATCATCACTTTCATAGATGATTTGGGAAGAAACTTGTTCTGCAAAATTGTTAAGACTGTTCCTATGAACAAGTTCTGCAAAAATCTCTTCTTGGTTTTCATCTTGTTCAGAAAGCGTTCCAATAACTATAAAATCGGGATATTTATCATATCTTTTTTCATGATGTATTTCGTTATGATAAATTCTAAAAAATGGAGATAACAATGAGATAGAACGATCAATTGCTTTTTTCAGCTCAGCAGAGTAACCTCCATAAGTTATAGGCGTAACATATAGGAGATAATCTGATTGAATCATTTTTTTAGCAACTGTTCTCCCATAATCATCGATTACACATTTTCCTGGTGTCTCTATCCAGCATTTAAAACATCCTAAGCATGGTTTGATATCAAATTCATAGAGATTGAGAATCTCTCCTTCTATATCTTTATCAGTAAATTTTTTTTTCAAAAATTCATTTATCTTTGCTATAAAGGTATCTTCTGCATTCATGCCATTTAGGATAAGATAATTCATGTGCCTAGATTGTTGGTATTCTATTTATACCTATTCAAATTCATGCTAATTTACTAGAGTTTTTGCTTTTTCTATAAATTAAAGATAGAATCAATAAAAGTAAAGCAACAAAAGTACCTGAAGCAGTTATAGCCAATAATCCAATCACAAAAGGAGTTACAAAGATACAATTCATTGATTGACAAATGACTTGATCTGTTGCTAGATTTACTAGAATTATAGACCCAGTTAAAGAAGCAGAAGCGATAAAAAGGATAAATAAGAAAATAACTATTGTTTTATTTGGACCAAACCTATTTTGAAACATTAGAATTGGAGATTTGAATATTTGACTCATTGTTTGCTTTGAATTTTGTGTATCTAAATCACTCAATGTTTTCACCATATTTGTGAATTGTCTAGGATTCGAAAGAGGCTTTAAAAACATTTTTCAATTATTATTACGTTCAATTTATTTTTGAAAAGAAGGTTTTTAAGATACTTATCAATTACACTTTGTGATGACCAATTCTGTAGAAAACAACTCTGAAATCGAAAAGATTGATGGTGTCTATAGAATCCTATGTGAAAAAGCAAATGATAGCATTACACTTTTTAGCCTTAATGAATTCAATGAAATAGGTAATTTTGTCTACTCTAATCCTGCTACTACTAAATGGACAGGTTTTACTAAAGAAGAAATTTTACGAAGTTCTCCAAGGGATCTTTTATCTACTAATCAATTTGAACAGATACAAAAGAATGTTGAGATTATAGTAAAGGAAGGATTTCTTACCTTTGAGTCAGATATTCATTTAAAGAACGGTAATACCCTTCCTGTTGAATTCAGTTCAAGTCTTGTTGAAATAGAAGGCAACAAATACATTCTAACTAGTTCTAGAGAAATTTCTGAGAGAGTAGAAACACGTCAAGAAAGAGAAGAAAACATGAAAGAAAAAACTCTACTTCTTGACATACTAACTCATGATTTAAGAAATTATATTGCTGTACTTTGGGGATGTGTTACAGATGCAGTTGACAGAGATGATCCTACAGTTCAAGATATAAGAGATTCAATCAGTAAAGCAAAAACATCTTTAGCTAAAACTGATGCTTTACTTGATGATATTTCAGTCTTGATGAAAAAAGATCTAGAATTCACTTATGAGCTTAAGTCAGTTAATGTATTAAATAATGTAGAGAAATGTCTACCCAATCTAGAAGATATGTTCCCTATGAAAAAAATTAAGCTAAATTTAGATGAGATAGATCCAAAACACAATGTTTTTGCTGATATGCTGTTCGATCAATTATTATTTAATATCTTAACAAACTCTGTAAAAAACACAGTAGTACAAGAAGTTAAAATCGACATCAGTACTGAACAAAAATCTGGAGATAAAATATTAATAACAATTTCAGATTATGGTAAAGGTATTTCTCCTGATATCCGAAGAAATATTTTCGACAGATATGGAGAATTCAGGAAAAAAGGGAAGGGTTCTGGCTTAGGTTTGTTTATTATACAAACACTAGTGCAAAGATACAATGGTGATGTATGGCTAGAAAATCGGATTAAAGGGGATTTTACTCAAGGAACTTCAGTAAAAATTGAGCTAAAAAAAGCAGATACACCAGTTTTTGAATTTGCTTAATTTTTTAAATTTACAGTATCATTATAATTTACTTTGGTTTATTTTGTGCTCGTTTCAAAAATATTTTAAATTCATGAATTAAGATTATTCATCAAATCCTCTAGGGGGATTATTATGGAACATGTTTCAGTTAGAGAGATTATCACAAACATGAATATCAATGTCAAATTGGCATTTATCTTTTCATTTCTAACATCTCTAGGACGAGGTATCTGGATGGGAAATGTTCTCTCTGCTTACATTTACTATTTTTCCAATGAATCCAACATTACCTTAGGTCAAACGTCTTTAGCCATGGGGTTAACTATGACTGTCTTTGTTTTTCCTGCAGGTTATTTTGCAGACAAATTCAGAAGAGACATTATTCTGAAAATTGCTTCAGTCTTTGGATGCGCATCTTTAGTCGTTATCATATTTGGTAATAATATGTTCTCAATTTTTGTTGCTCTCTCTTTATGGGGATTTTATCAAGCTCTTACACGTCCTGCTCTAGAATCAATCTTAGCTGATTCTTTGGAATCAGGAAGAAGATCAAGAACATATTCATGGCTTCATCTAGTACGTCAGGCAGCTATGTCTATAGGTCCTTTCATTAGCGTACTCTTATTTTATTTCTTTGGAGATGAGTGGGAGCTACCTATTCTCAAAAATGTTATTCTTGTAGGAATTCTGATAACTTTTATTTCTATCATATCCATGGAGTTCTTTAATGATAAGAAAAGTTTGGGTTCAGTAAGTGAATCAATTAAACAAGAACCAGAAATAGAAGAAGTTTATGATGATGAGAATAATAACAACCATAATAATTTAAGATCACGATTATCTAAGAAAACAAAATTAATTCCCTATATACTTGTAAGTTCAAATGTTATGATTGGTATTGGAGCAGGGATGACAATCAAGTTCTTTCCGATATTTTTCATTAAAGTCTATAATCTCAGACCAATGTGGGTACAAGTTATTATGGGATTTACAGCTGTATTTACTGGCTTGTCTGCGTTACTTGCTCAGAAATTATCTATGAGAAGAGGTAGGCCATTGATGATATTTATGTTTCAGCTATCAGCGACCCTTTGTTTATTTGGTCTTATTTTTTATCCTTCTATCTGGTTATTAGTACCTCTATTCATCGCTAGAGGTTCTTTGATGAACGCTGGTCAACCACTTAGCAGATCTATATTGATGGATGTTGTCCCTAAAAAGCACAGAGGAAAATGGAACTCTCTGGAAACTTTAGCTTGGGGCTTCTTCTGGAACTTCTCAGCTCTCATAGGTGGTTATCTAGTTGGTGATACACCACCCAGATTTTTTTGGACACTTGATGTACTAATTAATCAAAATCCACTAGAAGCTTATGTACCAAGGTTCTGGTTGGTTTTCTTGGTAACTGCATGTGTTTACACAATTGGGATATTACCAATACTACTATTGATACCACTAGTGAAAGGAGAGATCTTTGTTAGACAAGATGAGGACAAAGAATTAGGTGATACCGAACACATATAATCTAGTTAATTCTACTGTATTAATCGATGAGATTCGCACTAGTCACAGATTCACATATTGGAGGGAAATTTCGTGAAGATATGTATTATAAAGGTATCAAGATTGCTTGCAATGTTGATGCAGACTATCTCTTACACCTTGGTGACCTAACAGGTGATGGTACTTTAGCTGATTATCAGGTCTCTAAACAATATTTAGAAAAGATTAACTTCGATGGACCGTTTCTTATAATTCCTGGAAACCACGATGCAAGAAATGTGGGTTATTTGTTATGGGAGGAAATGATAGGAAAAAGATTTTTTGTTCACTCAGATGAAAAGAAGAAAGTGAAAATTTTAGCTTTAGATTCTTCTTTACCAGATCTAGATGCTGGAAGAATAGGTCCAAAAGGAATAAAGAGAATTTATGAAGAATTTGAAGATTTACCTGAATATTGGTTGAAAGTGATAATGTTCCACCATCATACTTTACCTGTTCCTTATACAGGACGAGAGAGAAGTGCGATCTACGATGCTGGAGATACAGTTAGAGCTCTGTTAGACAATAATATTCATTTGGTTTTCAATGGTCATCGACACTTCAGTAACACATACAGAATGTCAGATGGTGCGATGAGATGTTGGGTAATAAATGGTGGAACAATATCATGCAAAAAAACTCGTTATCGTGAAGAATATTCAGTGACTATAGTAGATGTAGAACCTGTTAAAAATGACATCAGTATCAGAGTCCTGGAACTTAATCATGATCCTATTAGGGAAAAAATCACATACTCTGGTCATTTTCAGGAATTAAGTCCCCCTACTAAGAAGGAAAAAATCGGTACTATCGCACATATAGGTAACACTAATTTTTCTAAAGATCATTTCAATGAAGATGCTTACCAAGCAGGTATTAATATAATCAATAAAATGGACTGTGATGTTGTCGTCCATTCTGGGAGTGTTACTTCAAGTTCTTATTACGATGATTTTGAGATGGCTAAAGCGTTTCTAAATTTAATAGAAAAACCGTTATTAATCGTTCCTGGAGTATGTGATGCAACTTCTCTGGGGTATGAACTCTTTCCAGAAATGATAGGTGAAACAAATCCTTTCTTTGAGAATGAAAAAATAAAAGTTCAAGGATTTAACAGTTGTATGATAGATGACGTGTTAGGAAGATTGGGAAGAAGTAATAATCAAATTATTAAAGAGAAATTAGGAAATCTCCAAAAAATTGGAGTAGGTGCTTTTCATCACACTGTCATACCTTTACCTCGAATAAAACATGATTCTGAGCTAATGGATGCAGGAGATATTCTCTATAATGCCATAGAAAACAGAATCAATTTAGTTCTTACTGGAGCTAAAAATCTAGCAGGATGTTGGCAAGTGAATGATACAATTTTTGCAAATACTGGAACGATTAGTAGTCAAAATGTCAGAAGTAAGAGAAAAAACAGTTTTAACGTTATTGATATTTATCAAACTAATATAGGTAAATATTATGAAATTTATGAATATTTGATTGAAAATGGAGAAAAGAAGAACATAGGTCTCTTTCACATTTCAGACATTGCCAGACCTTTAAGAGTTCCAGAAAAGATAGATTATAATGCGATAATAGAAAAAATTGAAATCACATAATATATCAGACCGAAACCTATATTTTTGCTAAAATGAAGGTAGTTTAATGAATAGCATGATACTTAATGAAAAAGCATCTTATCCATTTATATTTAACAATTTAAAAAGTGAATTTATTCCATGGTTAAAAGAAGCAGATAATAGAATCTTTTCTTTAGGTGCAGGAGATAGGATAGCTCCTATGGCTGAAAAGATCATGCAGTTAGGTTTTGGTAAGATTCTTTTTGCTGCCAACGAGCTGGGTTCAGATATAGATAGCTGTAAACCTTTCGTATTCTTTGCTCCTGATGGAACTTGCACTTACAATAAGGAGAGACTCCAAAGAGGTTTTACTTATGGAAGTCTCATAGATGCAGAATTTGATGGATTAATAGCAGCACAAAATGCCATGCCTAACGGTTGTGGATTTAGTCTCTACGAATTAGATGATTTTAAAGATGATGAAAATTTAAAAAAGAGAGCAAAAACAATAAGTGATAACATCAGTGAAGATCATGCTAAACAATTAGGGAAGGGGAATCATTTTATTTCAATTTTTCACGTCAGAGATAGATTAAGTGGTGAAGATACAGGAAGAAGATTCATAATAGTTCATGCTAGTGGGCATGACGTAGATAAAGATCCCATGTATAATCAAGAATGGTTGAAAGATGAAGATGGATATAATAAGATTGCGACACCTCATGGTCCTATCTGGTTATTAGAAAATGAAGCAAAAAAAAGGTACATTAATGAATATCAAAAATTCGAAAAGCTGAATTCAAGTGGGAGAAAGAACATTATGAAAGAATTTTTCAGTGAAATAAAATTTGAACTTATTTCAGATACAACCCATCAAGGATTAACACCAACTGGAAAAAGCATGCGTCTGGGTATCCAACTTTCAGAAGAGGATCTTATACCTGTAGCTTTCAATGCTGAAGAAGGAGCAACTGTAGTAAAAGTCAAACCAAATCTAAATAAACAATACCTAGAGACTTGGCCTTATGCAGAAAAATCTGAAAGATATGGTTATAACGATATTTTTACTAAATTAGACATCCTTCCTCACGGTTCAGGTTACGAATTCTTGAGTCCTCTGAAAGAATTTACTGTTAATTTGAACAATGAAGGTTTAGAGAATTTTTCTTTTAAAATAGTTAGAGAGGGGTCTATTATTCATCAATCAGCTACTTTCTTTAAAGAAATAAGAGAATATATGAGTTATAAAAGAAAAGCACCAATAATGGAAAAGATTTATGAAGCAAACTTGGGAGAACATCTCTACGATATGACAACATTTTTCCAGATACATCCAAAAGTAAGCATCCCTGGAGGACATTACTAAAATTGGTGAGAATCATGTCTAAACCGTACGTTATTGCTCACAGAGGAGCTTCTGGGGATTTTCCCGAAAACACTCTTTTAGCTTTTGATGAGGCTATTAAACAAGGAGCAGATATTATTGAAATGGATTTACAACTCACTTCAGATGAAGAGATAGTTGTTTTTCATGACAGAACTGTAGAAAGAATATTTAGAAAGTATGCAAACAAAAGTATTGCTGATTTTAGTTTAGAAGAATTGAAAAAAATAGATGTAGGATCATGGTTCGATGAAAAATATAGTTATCTTAGGATACCCACTTTAACTGAAGTTCTGGAACATTTACCTAAAGATATTTCTTTAATTTTGGAGATAAAAATAGGTGAAGAGATTCTAGTGAAGAAATTGATAGAGTTGTTAGAAGAAAAGAAAAGTGATTTAGGAAAAGGGTATATATCTGTGAGAGACATACAGACATCAAATCTAGTAAGAAAATATTCTGACAAATTTAAAATCGGATTAATGCAAAAGAATCGAACTCCTGAAGAAGTCCTTACTATAATTAGAGAAAATGAAGTACAGATAGCTCAAATAAGATGGGAGAAATGGAGTGAGATTAAGTGGGAATTTTTAAGAAATCAGGATGTGAAAGTGACAGTTTTCTATGCAGATAAGATAGAAGATTACGTATTCTTATTAAAAAAAGAGGTAGAAGGAATATTCACTAACTTCCCAAA
>CAZJUB010000021.1:0-19625 GCA_964549075.1 uncultured archaeon
TACCTACCCATGGATACCTGATTTCAGATCAGATTTTCACTTGGGAAATACTGCTGACTATGACTGGATACAAAGACCTTGGTACGGTGAATTACTTGATGCAGAAGCAAAATCGGAACATAAGGGTATGGAAAGCCATTTTTCTAAATTAGGTGTTGATTACACTTTACAATATATCTTCATCTCTCTAGGTCAAGCAATTTATGATGAAAATAGCGATTTTGTGGGTTTCTGGGTAATGTATATTAACCTTGATTATTTAATGAATACTTTAGAATTAGATATAACAGCTGAAGATTTTTCTCTCATAATTAATCAAGACAAAGAAATAGTCATCTCACCTCAAATAGCAGCAAATACTACTAGAAAGCCAAAAGAAGAGTTTCCAACCACAAATATTGATGATTATCCAAACGAAGATTTACATGAATGTGTTACTGCAGTTCTCAATTATGAATCTGGTTACAAGATTTTAACTTATAATAGTACTGAATATGTTGTTCTCTACAAACCTATTAGTTCTATTCCTTGGTTTATGTTACATTTCTCGCCATTAGTTTTGGTCATGAACGAGTTCTCACCAACCTTGACAACTCTTCAAAGTAATATGAGAATTCTTGAACTAATCTTAGTATTAGTGTCCTTTGCTATCATAGTTGGTGTTGGGATTTTATCCACTTATTTAGCTGTAAATTTCTCTAAATATGCTGTGCGCTTGTTAGATGCGATGAGAGCTGTTTCTGAAGGAGATTATAGCGTTAGTTTTGATGTTTCTCATGAACGGAATATCCATGAAATCAGTGAGATTTATTTTGCTTTTGAGGAAATGGCTTTAAAATTAGAAGAGTCCTCAAGAAAAGAGCGAGAAGCAGCTCATCTCGCAGAATTAGCTATAGATCTTTTTACTCATGATTTAAGTAACTATCATCAAGCAATTCTTGGTTATCTTGAAATGGCAAAAATGGCTAGTGATGATCCGAAACAAATTAATGATTTGATTAATAATGCAATTCGGATTATAAATCGCGCAAATACTGTGAAAGATAAAATCAGAAAACTAAGTGGTTTAGAGAAAACAACTGAACCATATACTAAGCGTAAGTTTTCAGAATATATAGATGAAGCAGTTGAAGTTGTTAAAACTTCTTATCCTGAAACTAAAATTGTTCTCGAAAAGAATTTTGATGATAATATCGAAATCTATGCTAATGTTTTTCTTGTTGATGTATTTTCTAATATTTTTGATAATGCTCTTCAATCTAACAAAACTGATAGTATCAAATTCTCAATTCAAATCTCTCATCTTCAACTTAAACAAGGAAATTACTGGCAGATAACAATTGAAGATAATGGCTCTGGGATATCTGATGATGTAAAAGATCAAATCTTCCAGAGTTTTGATTCAGGAATTAGAATACGCGGACTAGGAATGATGTTCATATATAGAATAATTAAAGCTTATGAAGGTACAATAGAAATTAAGGATAGGGTTGAAGGTGATTATACAAAAGGAACCAAAATTATTTTCACTATTCGAGATTATAGATAATTTTTTTCTTTTTAATTTGCTTTATTTTCCTTTTGTTCAATTTCAAATTGAGCATTCTTTGCTTTTTCTTTATTAAATTCTCTAACATCCTTCCTTAAACTATGAAATAGTGGAATTATAACAAATATTACAATGAATATCAAAAGAACTAATCCTAAAATTATCCAAGGTGTATCCAATATCCCTTCTCCATTCCACACACTTATTAGTCCTAATACAGCTGATACAATCCATAGTATTGTTAACGCGACTAAAATAGAAATTTTTGCAATTTTAAATAATTTGTTAATTTTTTCTCTTTGCAGTTCTTCTTCTTCACTGAGTTCAGTAGAAACCTTTTGTTCTTCAATATCAAGGTTTGCCATAACTTTCGAAAAGAGTAAGGTTTCTTAACTCTTTTCATTTTACCTTAAGTTTAATTTCTTTCTTTCTATAAATAGGAGAACCTTTAAAAATAAAATTGTAAAGAAAACTTGAAGGTGAATAACCTTGAGTTATGAAATTAATGAAAAATTTTTAGAAAAATTAGTTACTACACCTAGAGCTACAGGATATGAATTTCCTGCACAGAAAGTAGTGAAAGAATACCTAGAAAGTGATGTTGATAAAATAGATGTTGATAGAGTTGGCAATGTTTGTGCAATCATAAATCCTGAGAGTAAATTTAAAATTATGCTAGCTGGGCATATTGACCAAATTGGTTTTCAAATATCTCATATAGATGACAAAGGCTATTTGTGGATTCTTCCTCTTGGTGGTTTTGATACTTCAACTCTCCCAGGAAAGAGAGTTAGAGTTATTTCAGATAAAGGAGAAATTCTTGGTGTAATAGGTAAAAAAGCTATTCATCTGATGAAACCTGATGAAAGGAAACAAGCTCCTGAGATGGAAAAACTTTTCATAGATATTGGCTGCAAAGATGAAGAAGAAGCAAAGAAATTTGTTGATGTTGGTGATTTTGCTGTATTTAATTATGGCTATTCGAGATTGGGAAAAAATAATTATGCAGTTGCAGCAGGATTTGATGACGCAATTGGATCTTTCATAGTTGCAGAAATTATGAAAGAATTGTCGAAGAATAAAAACTTCTACCCTGGAGTTTATGGTGTTTCAACTGTACAAGAGGAAATTGGCCTTAGAGGTGCTCATATATCTGCAGAGGCTATTAAACCTGATATAGGAATTGCTTTTGATGTTGGATTCGCAGCTGATGCACCTGAAATTGAAAAGAAAATGGTCGGTGACACAAAACTTGGCGGTGGTCCTATTATTTCGATAGGTCCTAATTTCAACCCATTAGTAGTGAAAAAATTATTTGAAATTGCAGAAAAAAATAATATACCTTATCAGAAACATGCTGCTCCAAGAGGGACAGGAACTGATGCTAATGCTATTCAGCTGTCAGGTGCTGCAACCGGATTGTTAGGCATTCCTAACAGATACATGCATACAGCTTCAGAAATTGTTAGTTTAGATGATGTTAAAAACATCATACTCTTGGTTGTAGAGTTTATAAAGGCAATAAAAGAAGGAGACAGTTTCATACCTGTCTAAATTTTCCTTTTTTATTCAATTAACATTGTAAAATCAAAGTTCTCTACAGAATGGGTTAAAGATCCAGAAGATATTAAATTAACACCTTTTAAGGTATACTGCTGTAGATTCTCCAAAGTTATATTGCCACTTAATTCTACTAAAACATCGGGATTAAACTCTCTAATCTTTGGAATTGCATGTTTAACTTCTTCAGGGGAGAAATTATCCAACATGATAATATCTGCTCCACTTTTGGCAGCTTCAATCGCTTCCTTCTCATTTTGAACCTCGAGCTCAATCTTCTTACTGAAACTTGTTTTTTCTTTAGCCAAAGAAATAGCTTCAGCAATAGAGTCAAAAGCAGCAAGGTGATTTTCTTTTAATAATATCATATCAGATAAATTAAACCGATGAGTGTCACCTCCACCTATAGTGATAGCATATTTATCATATTTACTCAAACCTGGCACTACTTTTCTTGTTCCACAAATTCGGAGACTTGGATTGCTTTGTCTAGCTAATTTTACCATTTTAGCTGTTTTTGTTGCAATTCCAGATAATCTACCTAAAATGTTTAACGAAACTCTTTCTGCTTGAAGTAAGGATTGAAATTTCCCACTAATAGTAGCAATTGCTACTCTAGTTTCCACTTCTGTTCCCTCTTCTACTAAAGGCTCAAATTTAGCTCCCACAATTTCAAAGATTTTTTGAATAATAAAAAGTCCAGCAACAGTTCCTTCCTGTTTGGAGTAAATTGTTGCTTTAGCACTCTTAATTGGCACTAAAGAAGTGGTAATATCCCAATATGGTAAATCTTCTTTGAGCCATTTTTTAATATCATCTTCAATAAGAAAAGCAGGTATCATTCTATAACTTCCTTAATATTTCAACATATTGCTTACAGCTTTGTAAGCTTTTTTACGAATTTCTTCATCTAAATCTATAATGTTCTCATCGGTTGGATTCTCAAGAGCTTTTAGAGTTGCTGCAAGATCGTTTCTTTTCATACTAACACATATCATCTTACTGTCTTCAAACTGAACATCTGGAAATTCAATTTTCATCCTATCGATAAAGCCTTGTTCAGTTAGAAAAAGTACTTTCTCTCCTTTCTTAGCTTGAGCTGAAAAACGATGCATATCTCCTGTTCCACCGATTAAATCAACAGCATCTACAACTTCTGGACGACATTCAAAATGAGCAAAAGTTTTGACATCATCTTTATTAGCAATTAATTTCTCCAATCTCTTTATAGTCATTGCATCATGAGTTCTACAATGTCCTGGCCATGTTATAATATTCTTTCCTGTAATCTTTGCAAGATTCTCCCCCATATTCTGATCTGGGATAAAAATTATAGTATCTGTTTCAAGACTATCCACAATTTTTCTTGCATTTGCAGATGTACAGCAAATATCAGATTCAGCTTTTACATCCGCATTAGTATTTACATAACATACAACTGGAACTCCGGGATTTTCTTTCTTAAGTTTTCTTACATCTTCTGCACTAATTGAATCTGCTAAAGTACAGTCTCTACCTTTTTCAGGTACCAATATCAGTTTTTCAGGATTCAGAATTTTTACTGATTCTGCCATAAAATCGACACCACAGAACAAAATTCTCTTCTCTCTGATTTCTGTAGCCTTCTTTGCTAAAGCAAGAGAATCCCCCACAATATCAGCTATTCCAAAAACAATATCTGCTGATTGATATGAATGAGCTAGTATTTTAAATCCTTTATCATGTTTTAATTTATTTATTCTTAAAGTATAAGGTGCAATTGATTCACATGCACTTTTACTCCATCCCAATTTACTCAGTTTTGAATATAATCGGTCTACTTCTTGCTCCAGCAATGTTCTATCTCCTTCAGCGACTTTCGGAGCGTCCTCTATAATAACCATCTTCAGTCGGGGATTATTTTGTAAAATTGTATTTAAAGAGTGTTCGTTTAGGGACAAAATTGAATGAAAATTACGTAAAAGAGACATCAAACCTTATAAAATAGCTGTTTAGCATAGTAATTTCATAAAATATAAGCAAACTTTGCCTATACTTTTTACTCAAAATTTGCATATTTTTGCGTTTTTAGCAATTCTGTATACAGTTTACATATTTTCAGATGAGTAAAAATTAAAGGAAAAGACTAAATATGTCTTTAACATATAATAAAAAGAACAAAAACTTGTTGATAAAAATGAATTTAGCTCTTTATATTGCAGAGGAACACACTGCTCAAATTTTTGCAAAGGAAATCAAAGAGGTTTTAAAGGAATTAGATCCAGCACTAAGTATTATTGAGATTCAGGATAAAGAGCTAACAAAAACTAATTGGGAAAATGAGATCCAAGATTTTGCAGTTCATCGTATAAACTGTTTAATAGCAGTGGGAGGAACTGGAACTTTTCTTAGAGCAATTTTTCTCTGTAGAAGTTCAATTCCAATAGTATCCGCTTCTTCTGAGAGTATTAGTTTTTTCACAGAAATCAACCCAATTAATTTACAAGAAACTTTACAAGCTCTTCTCTCGCGAAAATATGATGTTGACAACTACAATCAAATTGTCTATCAAGATAGGAGAAGTAATTTTTCAGTACCAGCTCTCAATGAAATAGCAATTTTCCCCAAAGACTCAGCATTGTTGATGAATTACACACTTATAATTGATAAAAACCAATTATATCGAGGACGAGCCGATGGCCTAATTATATCCACTGCTCTAGGAAGTACAGGATATGCATTATCTTCAGGTGGTCCTATAGCTTTTGGGAATCCTGACATTCATATGGTTGTACCTGTAAACCCGTTAAGTAAAGATCACATACCCTTAGTAATTCCATCAAATTCTGAAATAAACCTCACTAATGTGAAATCTAGGTCCGAAATCGAAGTAATAATTGATGGGCAATTACGATTACAAGCTGATGATGAAATCTTTGTTAGGAAATATTCATCTACAGCAAAAATTATGCGTTTCCAAGCAAAACGAAATATTTTAGCTAAACTACGTAACCGTTTAGTAGAGCTCGATCTTCGCAATCTCCAAGGTGTCCCTCCATCAGCAAAATATATTTTCAAACTTCTTTTGACAGATGGAGAAATGACACAAAAAGAATTAATAGAAAGTACAGGTTTACCCAATCGTACTGTCAGAAATGCATTAGCTATACTTAAAGGAAAGGGAGTAATCAACCAAAGACCGCATTTAAGAGATGCAAGACAATCCATTTACTATGTCGAATGATACTAGATGTGATTTATCGTAATTTCACATACCGTAGACAGTACTATCGGCGTTTTTATAAAGTATCTTTGCTGTACATTAGAAAAGAATAATTCAAAATAATCAGGTGTAGATATTGAATCAGATGACCCAGTTATCCTTGAAGAAAATAACTGTTCTTGGAACAACTGGATCAGGCAAAACTACATTTCTAGAAGCTCTTTTTGGAAATATTCAAAGAAATGATGTAGCAAGGAAACTCTTCAAAGAAGTAAGTAATAATCTGGATTTTACACCTCTAAGATACAATAATTTTACATCTAGTACAACGACAATATCACTAAATGTTGTAAATTCTGTAATCATTTTAACTCGATTTAACAAAGTGATTCTTAAAAAATATGCGGATATTGAGACTTTGGATTTCGAATCTATAGATTCAGCTTTTCAAGTAATATTCAATGATCCAGCTGGGCAAGATAGATTTGATTTCATGCAGGATATAGCAATTAAGGGAGCAGACTTAGTTATTATAATGGCAGATGGTACCAACATATCTTCGTTGGAGAAAATCGTCCATTATCTGGAAATGGTAAATCTAGAAGAAACTCGGAAACAAAGAGAAATCCCAGTGATCATTTTTATTAATAAAAGTGATTTACAAGAAAAAGGTGTTTATTTAGGGATGGAGGTAGCAGAACGAATTGTTTATTCATCTATTGTCGATAGGAAGATATTGTTCTATGAAACTACTAATTATGACGCCAATTGTTATCAACTACCTCTGACAATTATCTTTAACTATCTTGCAATGCAAGCGTATAGCTAAACCTTCAAACTAACTAAATCTTTATCAATTTTGCATTTAACAATTAGTTGAAGCATGAAAAGCGTCAAACAGGTTACATTTAATTTTACTGAGAGTAGAAGAATCAAAAATTATGCGCAAAAAAATAATCTTGAAGAAAAAGAAGTGTTATCTAAATATCCTGAAGTGATGCATATAATTTTTCAAGCATGGAAGAAAAATCATTCTACTTCTCAAGAAATAAGTTTCAGAGATTTCTTTCTACAAGTAATGAAATTCGCAGAATTTGAGTTTCGTTTGAAAGAAAGGAAAGGCGACTTGAAACTGATAAATGAACATGTCAAGATCTTAAGAGACGCTTTAGAAGAATATGAACAGGATTATGCTACTGTGATTAAAATTGAACAAATAGTTAAAGAACTTGCTGGAGGTACTATGCCTTGAAAATCGGAACTACTATGTTCACTGTGAAGTTCAAAGATAAAGTTCCTTGTGATGACGAAAATATCTTAGCTAGTGATCTTGCTTATTATCTCTATTATCTTAATATAATCCCTAAAGAAATTATAGAGTGGACTTTAGAAGATATATCCAAAAAAAGACTTGAAGATGAGACGATATTTACAGAGATGAGTAAAGAATATTCAAATTTATTCAAAGAATATGCTCTTATAAGATTAAAAGCAAACGAGCTTTATGAGAGAAATCGTACTGTAGCTCTAACAATGGGATTGTTAAGACAAAAATTAATTAAGTTCAAGGAAAATAATATAGAACTTCCTCTAGATTATGATAAATCAATTGAGATTGTAGAAAATTTCATCTATAGATATTTGACAAAGAAACAAGATAAAAGACTGATCGAGCAAGTCGTTTTTCAAGAACGATGAAAGCCTATAATCTCTAAGTATTACAGACCTTTTAGTGAAGGTTTCAACCTTCTTAACAAGGTTAATATGATCCGCTGTGTAATTTATGTGAGAACATCAACCGCTGACCAAGAATCAGGGTTAGAGACTCAAATTGATGATGTTTCTGCGAAAATCTACCAAGCAGGAGATCGCGAAATAGTTAAGATAATTCGAGATGAAGATACTCCTGGTGATAGTGATCCTGAATACAGAGAGGGATTTACAGAAGTACTTGAAATGGCTAGAAACGGTGATTTTGAAGAGCTCTGGAGTCAATCTAGAGACAGACTTTCCAGAGATGTAGATATTTTGGGATATATTAGAATCTTACTTAAAAAGAAGGAAGTATCGATTATCTGTCTAGATGATGAAGATAATAAAGCAATTGCCAGAGTAAAAGATCTATTTGGGGAAATGGAATTAGAAAAATATCGTGAAAAACGATACAAAGGCATGTTACGAAGGATAAATGAGAAAAAAGTAATGTCTAGACCACCTTTTGGTTATGCTGTAGATGATGAAGGCAATTTGACAATAGATGAAAGTAAAAGAGGACTTATAAGAAGACTTTTTGGAGAATTCGATAATCCGTTTTCATCACTTAAAACTTTGAGTATGAAGTATAATATTCCAGTCTCTACACTTCGAAATATTAGATCTAATCCCATTTATCGTACTGGAGAAGTCAGATGGGCTGGAAAAATAGCTTATTTCGTTGAACCTATAGTACCTGAAGATAAGGATCAACTCCTCAATACTGATTGGACTGGGAGTTGATTTTCTCAATCATACATCTCATGAATATATCCTTTTTCTAATTCGATTTTTACATCAGGTATGTTTTCGCTAAATCCATACTCTGTAATATAACCACTAATTAGATTTGCAGGTATAATCTCAAAATATGGATTATAAATTTTAATTCCCTCAGGTTTATCTTTAGGCCAGAGATCGCTGGAAGAATAACTTTGAATCGTAAATGGAATTGCTTTAAGTAATAGTTTCAATGTTGAACTAACAACATATACGGGGATTTTATGCTGATATGCGAAAAGAGCTAAAGCGTGACAACCAATCTTATTAGCAACATTTCCGTTGGGAAAAATCGTGTCAGCTCCTATAACTACTATATCAGGTTTTAAAGTAATTATAGCCATAGACATTGCTGCATCAACTAAATAATTTACTTTATAACCTAAGTTTACAACTTCAGAAGCAAGTTTTTTCCCTTCTAAAGCAGGTCTTGACTCAAAAATAGTTAATTCCGGTAATTTTTCTTTTTCTGACTCTTCTGCAAGTTGTTTAAGGCTATTATATAAGGTGCTTGATCTTGAAAAAGTCATTACGTTCTTGCATTTTGAAATTATAGGTATTAGGTTTTGATTAACACTTTTTCTTTGGGTATCCATTTTGTCAATGACTCTTTCAGCTAGTTTCTCTACTGGAATACCAATTTGGAAGAAATCTATAAAATAAATAAGTACGTTTCTTAAAGCAGACATCTCTTTTTTAATTGTTATAACTTTTCTAAGCATTTCTATGAGATCCATAATATTTCCATATCTTTTCGGATCATTATCGATCTCTTGTTTAACAATTTGTATGGCTTTACGTACTATTTCTTCTGAACCACTAATTTTATCAGTTTTTAATTTCGCAATTTCAGCTTCAAATGTTTCGGAATACACAAAGCTATTGCTAGAAGTGCATTTAAAAACTTGTTTTTTAATAAGAATTTGACTTATCTATTTGGAAAAGAGCTCTTTTTCTTCCTCTATTATGCTTATGAAAAGATTATCTAATCTATGAGTCAAGTGAATAATATCAGGAGGTAATATCCTCATTTTTGTTTTATTAAACCAATTTAGAACAGTCTGATAATACTCATCTCTTACCATCATATCTTTCTCTAAACGAATAATTAGTAAAGGAATGTCCTTATTTTCAGGTAGTATATCATCTAAGTTTCTTCCTACTTTTCTGATACAATGATTGTATTCTTTTTTCATATTTCTAGCACCATATCTAAGAAACATGTAAAGACCTTCAAATGAGGCTGGAACAGCTTTTTTGAAGTTAAAACCAGCAATGATAAGATTCATAGGAAAAAGTAGTGCTATTAAAATTGCAAAGAAATAGATAATTGGAACTGGAAGACGAAACATAAAGTTTAGAAACCAATGCACATCTTGAATGTGTGCTGCACCAACTAAAACAACTCCTCTACATCTTGTAAGATTTTTCCATCCTAACAGTTCAAGAATATTTGATCCACCCATACTATATCCAATCAGCATGTATTCACGGTTTTTTGGCATTAGTGATTCTATTTCTTCAAGATGCTCCTCTATTGTAAATCTATTTTGGTTTGTAGTATGCGCAAAGTTTTCTTTCCCAAACTTCTCCTCATATATAGGATACTCTCTATCATAGTTTGAGAAACCAGCTGCTAGTATCATAAAAGGATCATTCTTGACCATGAAAGAAAAATGTGTGGGAGTCGTTATTAAATGTTATTTGTTCATATTGTTTTTAGGACAAACTCTAAAAAGTAGCTTATTGTCACTATTTTATGGATACTTTACTCTTTACTATTTCAATAATTTCAGGGTTAGTTTATGCTGCTCTGTATAATATTGGATTTGTATTAGAGAAAAAGGCTATTTTATTGCTTCCATCAGAGAAGAAGGAGGGAACTCTAAATCTAATTAAATCAATTTTGACAAATAAACTCTGGTTATTAGGATTAATTTTGACTGTATCTAGTATGGGTTTCTATTTTCTTGCATTGCTTTGGGCACCTTTAAGTGCTATAGCACCTCTTTCTGGTTTTGGTTTGGTTGTATTAGTTGTATATGCACATCTTGATTTAAAGGAATCCTTGAAAAAACTAGAATTAGTAGGTGTTGGATTAGTTGTTATAGGGATAGCTACTTCATCCTACCTAATGAGTTTTGGGGAAAGATCTATTCAATGGGAAGAATGGAAGACTGTTTCTCACTCAGTAAATGGAGCTTTAGTAGTTATAGGAAGTCTAGTTGTAGCTATTCTCTTTACATTTGTTCCTGTATTATTTAAAAAGAAGATACGTCCCTTCGATATTGCAATCTTTGCAGGATTAATGGCAGGAATACAAGCTATAGCTGTTAAAGGTATTTCAGTATGGTCAACTGAACAAAATATTGATCTAGATTTAGCTATAATTGTTATCTATGTTTTAATTGTATTAATAACAGCGTTATTATCAACAGGAAGTCTTCAATTTGCTTTTAAAGAAGGAAAAGTATCTAGAATAATGGCAATTTATAATGGCGTTATGACTATTTTTCCAATATTATTTGGTGCGATAATCCTTCTAGAATGGAATTCCCTCTTACCTATTCAACAAATTTCTCTTGCTATTTCACTTGTGATAATAACAATTGGAGTTATTCTTTTAAGCTTGAGACATAATCAACCTTATATTGAAACCAATCTTTGAGTAATTTTCTCTACTTCTTCTAAAGTGCTTTCAATATCTCGATTTACTAATTCAGAATCGTGAATTAGAAGATTTCCGTTTACAATTGCATTTTTGACATCATTTCCTTTCATTGAGTAAGCAAAATGATTTAACACATACTCCGGTTCATAGTTTGGTGTTAAATGAGGTTTCTTTAGATTAATAGTTATAATGTCTGCAATCGAATCTTGAGAGAGAGTTCCTAAACCTTCCCAATTAAGAGCTTTTGCTCCACCAATTGTAGCTAATTTAAACACTTCTTCAGCTTGAACTAGAGTTGGTTTATGGTGATAGCCTTTATAGTACAAAGCTACGAATCTAATTGTATCAAATAAATCAAGTGTGTTGTTACTAGAAGGACCGTCAGTACCTAAACCTACATTATCAACTTGCTCTAGTATTTTTGGAACAGGAGGCATATAGTTCCCGAGTTTAGCATTTGATAATGGATTTAGAGACAGTTTTGTTTCTCTTTCCTTTAACCTTATAAGATCACTATCATTTACATGTATGCAATGAGCAGCAATCAAATTTTCATCTAATACATTAATCGAGTCAAGTAATTCAACTGGTGTTTTTACATTTGGAAAATCTTGATTATATTTCTTGTTGAAATCTCTACTATCTTGCATCTCTGTTTCAGATTCAGCAAGATGGGTATGTATCAAGAGCTTTGGTTTCTCGCTTTCTAAGTTGTATTCAGAAGCATATTCATGTGCTTTTTGAAAATCTGATAAAGTAACTGTATAAGGAGAATGAAGTGATAAAGTTACTCTTATTAACTCATCAGACGTGTCATGATGTTTTTCTACTATATCTATTGCATCTTCAAAAGTTGTTATTCCTGTGATCAAAGGAGCCCCAATGTATCCTCTTAAACCTATATCACTAATAGCCTTAGCTTCAAAACTTGGATACCAATACATAGAATTTACAGTTGTAACACCACTCAAAATAGATTCAATGCTACCCAATAACGCACCTTGGTAGACATCTTCCTCAGTAAGTTTTGCTTCTAGTGGCCAAATATGGTCTTCCAACCAAGTTTTCAAAGGAAGATCATCTGCAATTCCTCGAAAAATAGTCATTGCTAAATGAGTATGACAATTAATAAGTCCAGGAATAAGAAGCTGATTCTGATCACCAACAATATCATGTCCAGATATATTAATTTTCATTTTTTCATATGTACCAATATCTACAATTTTATTCTCCTCAACGATGATTAAAGGATCTTTAATTATCTGTAATCTATTATTTGTGTCGTAAAAGATAGCATACCTTCCTTTGACTGCTAGTTCCATACAAGAAAGAAAAAGAAAGAATATTTGAGTTTTTTTCTAAAGAGTTATTGTGTATCAAAATCTTCAAACAAATCCATGATAGTAGGTTTACCATAAGGTAGAAAATCATCAACAAATTCTGATATTTCATTAATGTTCATAGTAGGATCAAAGTTCTTCATTATGTTCTTCAAACCTTGTCTAATCATAACAGAAGGATGTTCACATATTATAAAACCAATATAATCCTCTTTTTCTTCAAGCATTAAAGAATATTCATCAAGATCTATTTCACGAGGAACAACATCTTTACCTATCAATTGTCCTGCAAAATTGGAAATTGCTGTGGCTACACCTGAAATTAAGTGTTCATTAACATCATATTTACCTTCGAATAAACCAGCAAAGATACTCAATCCAGAATTATCAAAAATATGCACAGAATAAACTCTTGATGAACCATAAAGCGCACGTTTTCCACCTAAAATCATTCCAATTCCTATCATAGCTGCACCTATTGATGCAGAAATTAATTCTAGATGCAATGTTACTGCTTCAGCTGTAATTGCAAATATTGAATATAAAATTGCACTAACAATAAAAGCTATTATTGTTCCTGCAATCATAAATGCTAGAATTTTCTTGTGCCTATCTTCCACAAATCGATATTGACGAGATAAGTACCAAGTCATCGTACCTCCAGCGAATAAAACCATCGCAGCATCAGTAATAACCCAAATAATATTAGCTTCAGTCTTAATAAAATCTAAACCACCTTCTCCATATGGAAGAACAGAATAACTAATGTATTTTGTAGCACTATTAGGGTATCCTGCGGTTAAAGTGAGGAACACAGTAGCTCCGAAGAGAATACTACCTATAACAACCGTCTTTGAATTCAAAGTTCTTCTAGCGCTTAAGACTCTTGCAAAAAGGACAGTAGAACCCATCGCAAACATACTACTTATTGTAGCTATAGCAGAAAATACAAGTACAATTTTTTCATTTCCTGGTTTACTGAAAATAATTTGAAACATGTCCCCAATAATCCAACCTGCTATGCCAAAAAGAATTCCTAACATGAAATAAACAGCAGAAGAAGCTAATTCGTACTGTTTTATGAATACAATAACAATCATGGCAATAATTATACACAAAGAAACCGCTGCATAAATAATAGATGTAATTATCATCAACAATAACAATTACTACCTTTTTTTAAGTTTAATGCTATTTTTTAGAGAAGAAGATTTTTGAAAGCTCTTTCAATTTTTATCATTTAATAGATAGACTGGTCTATATGGGAATATAGGAATAATTTTATTGCATTTTGGACATCTATTATCCTCTGTTAGTTTACTGAAAGTCACAGAAAAAATATCTCTCTTAATTAATAATTCTGAACATTCAGGACAATAAGTGCTTTCGAAGGGATGGCCAGGAATGTTTCCGAGATAAACAAATTCAAGTCCTTCATTCTTTGCAATCATATGTGCTTTTTGAAGAACTGAGATTGAAGTTTTTTCTATTTTTGAAATATGTGAGGGAAAATATCTTATGAAATGTACTGGTGTATAAGGTGATAGATTTTTCAAAACTTTTTGAGAGAAATCTCTAATAAACTCTTCATCGTCATTAATAGTTGGAATAACCAAATAAACAAGTTCAACATGTACTCCTCGTTGATAAGCAATTTGAAGATTTTCCCAGATATACTTATCTTTAATCTCTAATAGACAATCCACAATATTTTCCGTTCCTTTAAAGCTTACAGTTAAGCCATTCATTCCGTTCTCAATAAGAATATCAAGAGCTTCTCCAGTCATATATCCATTAGAGACAAACATTTTGTAAAAATTGTTTGAAAGCATTTGAAAAACATCTACTGCAAACTCAAATGAGAGCGTGGGTTCATTAAATGAAAAACAAACACCATTTATGGATGGATTAAAATTAGCATTTTCTATCACTTTTTCAGCAGTCATAAGACTAGCATCTGTATATTTCTCTGGAGGTGGTCTTTTGGTTATGTCCCAATTGAGACACCAGTCACATGTGAAATTACACCCCCATGAACCTAAAGTTAATGCTGTAGAACCAGGAAAATAGTGATAAGCAGGTTTTTTTTCAATGGGATTTAAGCTATAGCTTGAGATATCACCATACTGTATAGTATAGATTTTACCTCCTATATTTTTTCTAGTTTTGCAAAAACCTAATTCACCTTCTTTAATAGAACACATCCTTCGACAAATTAAACATTGTACAGAATCATTGTTCAGTTTTTTTTGAAGATATGATTCTTTTATCCTAGGATCTTTGTCTATCAAAGTGGTTCACTTTTTAGCTAATTATTCTGGTTAAATATCTTTTGTAAGTTTTAGTAGCTATGAAGTGACTTTTTTCAGAATATTCCGAATAAAGCTCTAGCAATAGGTATAATCACACCTAGTGATGCTAACACCTTAGGTCCCCAAGTCTGAAGGTAGTATCGCGCATCTCTGACAACTCGCAGATTAAAAATTTGAGTCTCGATTGGTTCGTTATTAGCATTCAAGTCTAAAGCAACTAAGTTAGAACCAATATTTTCTGAATGAGCTGATATCCAAATAGCAGTTCCAGTAAATATTACTCCTGTGACTAATCTCACTAATTGTCGTTTATCTTCAGTTAAGAATTCTGAAGTGTCTTTAGGTATAGCAACAAATGGATCAAAAGCATTTATTGTAAAGGAAATTTCTAAGTCATGAGGTGAGAGGTCATCTGCACCTATATAATTCATAGTTACTTCTTGCTCTCCATTTTCCTCTTTCCTGTTTAATATAAAGAAGAAAATATCTTGTGACTCTTCCTTTTTTTGTGTTGGTGGTACTGCAGAAATAATCCAAAAATCTTTGATATCTATCTCTTCTGGAGTTTCTGTGAGAGTCAGAATAATTCTATCAATTATCAAGAAAAGTTCAGGAGTTTGTTTATTGAGATGAGTAAAAATTCTATCCCAAACATTCAAATTTAAATCATCACCTTTTAGAATTTTTTCAGCTAATGACATAGGAACTATGCGATATAATTCTTTCTTAAGAAATTCCTTATCAATAATTTTCGGAAATCTATAATGAAGATAGAGTAAAACAAGAACATTTTGGACAGCTAATGGTTTTCGTTGTTTTTCAGGTTTAAGATTGGGAGCAAATTCAGGAACAATATTTTCTGAGATTTCTTCACTCCATTGATAAAATTTGACTCTAGTGATTGGATCTACAAGAGTGGAAATACCATCATAAATCATCATATTCAAAATGTATGGATGTCTTGTAGCTTCATAATATTTGACTAATCCTCCGACACTTAAACCAGTTAATGTTGGTACTCGTATAATGATTGATGCTGCTATAGCAAAAATTATTGCACTGATTGACAAATAGGTCGCAACGGTTTTACCACTGCCTGCCGAGAGAGCAAAGAGATTTTCTATTTGTGTTGGAAGATAAAGCGCTGCTGCATATAACGCGTATGCTAAAACAGCTAGAAATAAGATAATTATCAGATACAAATTACTTTGCTTGTATTTTTTCTCAAGATTTCTAAATCCAGCTGCAGAATTAATCGGTGTTCCTCTTTTAATTAGTTTATGAACTTCATTATCAAAAGCAAGAGATACTAAAACGCCGTTAAAAGCTAGAATAAGGCTGTTTCCAAGGAAGAGATACCACGCAAGATCAACTAACCAATTTAAAGCAGTTGCTGTTTCAATTTCAAAATAAATCAACCCTGTTATCACTCCTGCTGGAAAGATGAATAGAAGAACTCTTCCAACCCATCTCGAATAAAGATTTACCAATCTAGAAAATATCGAAACCATGAAGAAAAAATGTTTCTAGTTGAATATATAGTTTTTGCAGTTAAAGAATCAAATTCAATCCTTTGAGCTTATTTTAATTTTTCTAGTTTGTTTTTGGAAAATAAATCTTTGAATTTCATTTGATTTTAGAAAAATACTAGAAATCTTTTTCAATTCCTAAAAAAACAACATTCTGAGTTCTATCATGAGCTTTGTTCTAATGAAGGTACTGGAATCAGCACCCCACAGATATGATAAAGGAATGAAAATTCTTACCTTAGGTAAAATAGGAAAAGTATATGACGCTCTTACAGAGGATATAAAAGAGAATGATACAGTTCTCGACATAGGTTGTGGTACTGGATTATTAACTCTCAGAGCTGCTCTAAAAGGTGCTTTAGTCACAGCAATCGATATTAATCCAGAAATGCTTGAGATAGCAAAAAAAAGGATTAATGAATTAGAAAAAGACACTTCAGTTAGATTCTTGGAAATGGGTGTTGCTGAATTAGATACATTTGAAGAATCTTCTTTTGACATAATCGTGAGTGGGCTTTGTTTCTCGGAATTGAGTACTGATGAAATAACTTATGCTTTAGATCAGATATCAAGGATTCTCCGAGAAGATGGCCTATTTCTTCTTGCGGATGAGATTAAAAGCAAATTTTTTCTCAAAAGAATAATAAATTGGTTTATCAGAATACCACTTGTTATAATAAGCTATATACTTACTCAGACTACTTCAAGAACTTTGAAGAATATAGAGGAACAAGTTACAGCTGCAGGAATGACAATAAAATTTCGGAAATCTAATTTTCTTGAAAATTTTGTTAGTTTAAAAATTATTAATGAGGTAAAAAAATGAAAATTACATCTTATCTTTATTACATATTTGTTACAATATTAGAAACTCTTTTACGCTTTTTTCCTATTCCAGCAAAAACTGGATATCAGAAAATTGGCAATCCCGATAAAGATTCTCCTGTTTTATTAACTTGTAACTTTCATTTAACAATTTTACGACTAAAAAAAGCAACTAGAGGTTTGAATTATCATCTACTAATAGCTAATAGTAACGGAATCAATGTCTGGTGTGCGTCAACAGGAGGACATCTGAATAACCACTCTGTGATCTCTGTAATAAAAATAAGTGGAATTGAAAAAAAAGTCAATCATAAAAAGATAATACTTCCTCAATTAGCTGCTCCAGGTATCGAAGCAAAAGTTATATATAAAAAAACTGGATGGAAAGTTCTTTGGGGACCTGTAGAAGCAAAAGATATACCTTTATTTTTCAAACTGAATTTTGAAAAAACAAATCAAATGAGAAAAGTAAAGTTTCGAGTTCTTCAGAGAATTGAAATAGCAGTAATGTGGTTTTTTCTTGCTGCTTTATTTTTAATGCCAATTTGGGGTCCTTTATATGGTGTTGAAGCAGTTTTCATGTTAGCTCAAATATTCTTAACATATTTTCTAGTTATGATGTCTTTTCCAATTTATGAGAAAATCTTTCAAAAGGAATCTTCGAAGAAGAAATCTTTTTTCAGTCTAGGAAATCTAGTTGTATTTTTAATTAATATAATTTATGCAGCGATTGGTGTAGTTCTCTATGCAATAGTCTACAAACACGATTATTCTTGGATTTTAATTCGTTGGAGTATAGTTTCTTTTGTGTTGGTGTTGATAATAGGCATGGATCTTAAAGGATCAACTCCAATCTATAAAAGTGACACTCATCAAGACAGATTATATGATGTTGGAATCGATCTTGAGAGATGCAAAGGAACAAGAATATGTATCGATGTTTGTCCTCGTAACTGCTTTGAAATGATAGAGGACCAAAATAAAGTTTCTAATCCAAGAAAAGAAAATTGTGTACAATGTGGAGCATGTATTGTTCAATGCCCATTCGACGCCTTATATTTTGTAAATAAAGCAGGCGATATCATTGAACCAGAAACCATACGAACATTTAAACTAAACATGATGGGAAAAAGGAAATAAAAAGAAAAAAATTATTTCCTTCTTAAATTTGTTAGTATTTTCGGTGACCAAATTCCTAACAGCATGAATCCGTTAAACTCAGTTTTACTTAAAGAATAAGGGATAAAAGCTGGCTCTAGATCAATAAGATTTATTGGAACCAAAGAGAGATAGTCAACTGTTGGTAATGTTATCTTAGACATGTGAGTCGCGTCTACAAAAATACTATTATTTGCAATATTGGTTGTTGTATTTTGCCACAGAGCATCACCTGTATTAGGATTAGATTCAAATCTAGGGTAATTTGAACTTGATATATCTACTCTGAATTTGTGCCCTACATTGAATAAATAAGCAGTACTATCTAATGGAATAGTGATTTCATATGTCTCGCCAGGAGTAAGAAAGTCCCAGTCAGAAACACTGTTTCTATTTCTTGCTCTGATTATGGTGTCAGTTACTAATTCTGAACGATTATCTGGAAATACATCAGTTATTTTAACAGTGAAGTCTGTATCAGTACAATTAGAACTAACATATAACGTCACTTCCATTTGCCCTACAACTGTAAGAGGTTCTGTTAAAACATCGGTTGTAAAGCTGAGGACATCATCACGTATCTCTAATGAAGCTTGATCATATATTCCAGCTTGAATAGCCAAATTCCCACCACCAATTGTATCTACAGGATTATTTGGATCATAGAGATAACTCAAAGAATCTTCTGCAAGAATACTAGATTCTTCCAGTAAGCTGTAATTTGAATGTAAATATAACTCATATGGGCTAGAGTTAAGTGGCCAAACATCTGATTGATACCAATTGTTTCCTAATTGATCTGGATTAAAAGGTAATGAACTCATTAGATAGAATGTCACAATAGGTAGACTATCCCATAATGTAGAATTATTCTTAAGCCATTTGCTGAACAGAGCTTCATTTGCTTTATAAATAAGACTAAGATCTTGATTAGGAAATGTGAATTC
>CAZJUB010000021.1:19725-38108 GCA_964549075.1 uncultured archaeon
TCTGTAATCCAAATAAGAGAAATTTGACCATCAACCTGTTCTGTAATAAATGGTAAGGATTTCTCACCACCTGAGGCATAAAAACCTCGAAAATCTTGAATAACGACTGCATAACCTTCTTGAGTGTAAGAAGCCATTAAAGTGAGTGCATCCTTATCATAAGGAGTTCTGATGAATATAGTTGGGAGAGCTTCATTGAGATTAGAAGGAAGATAAAGATCTGTTGCTAAACCGACTCCATCTAGCATCTTAACTGAATAAGGAACCTTAATGTAATCTGAATAAATGGTGCTATTTTGAGGGAATTGCCAGTCAATACCTGTTGGTTGAGGAAATTGTTTGGGAATAAAAACAACAAGTAATGTACAAACGGAAGCAACAATAATAGTAGTTGAAATCATTATAGCTAAAGTTTTAGTTTTCACAAGATAAAATGGGTGAGCTTCAATATAATTTTTTGGTTTTATTGAAGAGGTTAGTTAAAACATTTACCAACTTCATCATGTAGATCTTTCCTTGCAATAACCAATCCTAACCAGATTATAAAGTCCATGAGATAAGTGCCTTCATCTTCGTCTTCAGTATCTTCTGCTAGTAATCTCTGGATTGCTTCCAAAGATAAACTTTCGAAATTATTAATTAGAATTTCAGTACTAGATTCAGTTAAATCAACTAGAATATTTTCAAGGCATTTAAGATCAGGTTTCTCTCCATTGTATTGGTTTTTTAGTACTTCACCAATAAATTCTACTAAACCTTTTCTTCTATTAATTAATTCTTCTGGAGCATCTTTGTGAAATGGCGTATTATGTGTTCCAATTAGAAAGAATTTTGCTGTTACTCCGAATAGCGTTTCAGTCTTTAAATTGTCTACATATATCCTCTTTCCGACTTGAGTGACCATTTCTAAGTCTTTTAGAATACCAATATATCTGTAAATCGTTTTATCAGATTTCTCCTTTATTTCCTTATTAATTTCAGATTCCTTTTTAAATTCCTCAACAATTTCCTTTACGGTTAAAGGACCTCTTTTATTAAGGATGTTTCTGAGAAATAAAAGATTCTTATCACGAAAGGTGGTATATCCTCTTGGAATTTTTATATGTTTAATAGGTTTTGGTTCTACGGCTGTAAAATCCTGATAGTCCATAAATTAACCTCTGTCTTTGTTTTCTAAAATATGTGGAACTTCTTTCTTAATTATATGAGAATATTACTCGCACTTATAAAATTGTTGTGCTTCCTTTTAATTTTAAAAGGATGAACTATTTGATAACTAGTGATAGATCAGAAATGCAAAGTTGGAGCTTTAAATAAGGAAATAGTGTTAATTTTAGCTATTAAAATATTAAGAACAGAAATAATCGAATTACCATACACTCAAACTTTAAGTCAGGAATTATAAAGCATCTTTTAAAAAAATGATCTCGAGATTTTGCTTCATTTTTACTTCTAGAAAATAGTAGAAGAGATTATAAATTTTAAAAAAGAGAGTATGTTGAACAATTACTACTTTCTACGAAGTTTATCAATAAATCTATATCTTTTATCTAACATCTGTAATATTACAGAAACTGCTACTATAACAGATAATGATATGAGAATAATTCTGAGATACAGAGGCATCGTTGGTGGTTCATTAGTAGGAGTCATGAAATTATCAAAGGTGAGAAGATAATTATTATCTGTTGTTAGATTAAAGAAGTCGGTAACTATAATACGTAATTCGTGTTCTCCATCTTCATATTGCGTAGTATTAATGGTTATAGTGAGAATTCCAGAAAAATCTTCAATTCCGTTCTTATTATAATAATATTGAATAAGCTGATTATCCAAAAAAACAGATATATTAGTTAGATCTGAAATTCCTCTAAAAACCTGAAAATGTCCTTGGACAGTACCTGAATGGATTGTGTTTACAAAATTTTCATAGGCATCAGGTTCCACAAGTGGAGGAACTACAGCTCGGAAAAAATAGAACTTGATAGAGTTGGTTCCATTAGGTAGAGAAGAAGTTACATCAAAGACTAATTTGTGAGTAGTAACATTAAAGTTTAATGGTTCTATAATAAGATTAAGACAAGTATCATTTGTCCAAGTAAAATTACTTGAGTCCAATTCATACAAATTGCTTGAAACCTGATAATGTATAAGTAGATTTAACGAATTGTTTTTTTCATTAAATGAAGCTTGTAGAAGAACCGTTTCATCATATGTATAACATGGAATTGGGGAGGAATAATCAGGAAAATGAAAAAAATCATTATGATAAATTGTATCATAAGAAAAATCTATTGAGATGACTGGAAAATAGCTAAAGAACACACTCTCAACAACTGTATCATTATTTGATTGTGCAATTCCAGTTAGATTATAGTACCCTCTTACAGATAGAATTAGATCAGTATTGTTGAGAGTATTTGATATAAATGAACCATTTAGATAAAATTCTAGTTGAGCAGATATGTTGTTTAAATAATAACTCAAAATAGGCATTTCATAAATAATAGAATTATTTTCTGGTGCCATAATATAAAAAATAGAAGATTCATCTAGTATCTGAGAATTCTGAGAATAATTACCTATAAACGAACCTTTTGTGTGATATACAATAGGGAAAGATACTAAAATAAAAACGAAAAAACATTTGATAATTGTTTTTAATTTTATTATTATCATTATCTAACCAAATAAAATAAAATCTTATAAAATTTTTGGAATAAATTTAGCTATTTTTTGATTTTAAGTCAATAGACAGTAAGAATATTATTAAATTAAGATGTAAAATAATCAAAAATGTATTGTCTTTCTTTATATTTATATTTTTCTACCTTTAAACTGAGTATTTTAAATAATATTTTATAAATATTTTCTTTAAAAAAAGGTAAAAACGGAGGTTGGATTTTGCAAAAGAAATTTAGAACTTTAGTATTTATTGCTATTATGACTTTAACATCAATTTCTTTATTGATAACTACAACTAATGCAGCAGTTCAGGTTTTTGACGATACTTACGTAACTGATGACGAATATATTATGATAATGTACAATGTTGCTGTGTGGTCTAATAAACATGTTGAAGTAGAAGTCAATTATAAGCATCATAGTACTAATCCTGACATGTGTACCTTTTGGTATTTCGCAATTCGTATAGGAGGAGTATATGGAGATGTATACAGTGATGATAATATTTCAGAACATGCCCCTAACGAATGGAAATATGCATATTTAGATGGATACGCTGATGATTGGGCGATTGATATTGATATTCAAATGAAAACGATAAGTTATGAATATTTAACAAAATATGCAATATATCAATTAGTTGTATTCTCTTCAGGATGGGCTTTTGTAGGAAGTTACTTTATTTTACTAAATTCTAATCCTGCATTTCCAGTTTATTAAAGCTGGTTATGTTTATTTTTTTTTAGATTATTCTTAGATAAATTTTCTTATAAGATACTCAGTACGTATAAACTATAAAACTTTTCCAATATTTGCCCCTTGTTTTAAACCTTCCTCATAAGCTTCTTTCATCCTTTTTCTGAGCTCCTCGTCTAATAAATTCTTATTATCCTTCTTTTTTTGTTTCTTTTCTTTTCTGACAAAGAATGAATATAATATGTCTTTAAGCATCAATTATATGATTAGTAATAATTGTTATTTAACATTATCTATTACAAAATGAAAAGTAAGTTCTATATGATTTTAATGATTTTAAATCAGTACTATACTTCGAATGTGTTTTTTTATAGTTCCTGCGACCTTGTCTACACAGACAAGTAAGTAAAAGTCATATAAAGCAATAGTTGTGCATTTGTTAGAATATTGATCTTATTGAAAGAACATATGTCTTATCATTTTCTATTTTTAAAATTCTCATCATTTTAAGAATGGTGTTCTTACTGACGTAAGATTTTTAAGTGTGTTGAACTTTGAGTTGTTAATCATTAAAAAATGGTTTGCTGAAATCATTCAGAGGAAATCAGTTTTTAATATACGTTACAAAAAAAATATAAACGCACCAAGGTCACTCACATGAATATGTTATCAAGAAAAAAACTAATATTTATACTGTTTTCTTTAATTCTGTTAGGCTCATTTTTCATTGTACCAACTCAAGCCTTAGAAAATGAAGATCTTATTTATTTAACTGATCTTGTTGAAGATGGTGGAATATTAGAATCCAAAGTGATGCTAGATAGTTCAGGTAATTTACATTCTTTTCTTAAAGTTAGGAACAGTAATGGTACAAGGCTTATTCATCTATATTATATTGAGGGAGTAGTGAATTTCGATATTATTGTAGATTACGCGCAAGGAGTCAATCTACTATATACTTATGTTGAAGGTTCGAAAGTAGGTCTTGTTTACTCAATTAATATTTCTCTAGGAGCAAAACAGTTCAGATTATATGAATATCAACCTGGGTATAGTGAAGATATGTTGTTGTTTCAATTGGCAGCAGAACTATATATCTGGTACATAACCTTCTACAAATTCATCTATACTGGTGGTTTGATTCATTGTTTTCATAATATCTTTTGGGGAGGAATGAATGAAAATATGAATATCACCCACTATTGGGGTCCTCCGGGAGGAACAATTTATAGTGAAAGTTATTTTATAGCTGATGATAACGCAAAATCTGTAATCGATTTGGTAGTAGATGACACGTCTCATATCTGGTATATTTATCAATTAAGACAAACTGAGTATGGTATCGGGGTAGGGGAGTTAGACAATTCTGGCTATAATTTAGCTCTTGTAACTACACGAACTTTTAGTGACGTTCTTTACGATGTTTCTAAATTTATGGCATTAGCGTGCGATCCTTCTGACGGTGTTTTTTGTTTCACATTTGTTAATCCACTCAAGCTCTACTGGGGATATTTTAACGGAATCTCTCTTACTGAAAATGTTCAAGCAACCTTTTACGATAATCCTATTGATTTCAATTTCAATATAGATGGTTTGTCAACTTCAATTTTAGTATTCAACTTAGTAGATGAAAATATTCTGAATCTGTATCATTATATTTTAACAGGCACTACTTGGGGAGTTCAAAGCATCCAATCTCAAGAAAAGATTCTGGAAAATCAATATGCATCATATCTCCAAGGAAATAGTTTTGTTGTAATATTTTCTACACTCATAGACACAACTCCTTATGGTCCAGAACGTCCACTAGCATTCAGAGATAAGACAGGTTTAGCCCTTTTTGTGATTACTGATACAATAATTGAGACTGAATTATACATTGAATCCTTACAAGTATACAATCCAATAATAGAATTTTTTGTAACTAGATGGTGGGTTTTAGTAATTATAGTTGGATTGTTAGCAATCATAGGTATAATCCTGTGGATCTCCTTAAGGAGGAGAAAGAAAGAAATTGTTGCTTTTCTAACTGACACTCAGGTCGGTGAACACAAATCTAAATTTGTTCTTTTCTTTTTAAATATTGGTCGTTTAATTCGAAATGGATTAAGTACTATCTTTACAATTTGGTTATCCAATAAAAAACGTTCAATATTAACTTTGGCTGGATTCCTTATTACTGGATACCTATTAAGTTCAGCAGTTATCATAGCACAAAGTGAAGAATCAGCGATGATTAAAGCTTTTAACAGATCTTTTCCACTCATTGCAGATGGAGAGATTTCAGCTAGACTAGAAACATCTTTTATCACCGGTAATTTTACGTTAATTCAACCTTCTTATGGAACTGACGCTAGAGAAGAGATACTTGATCTTTATAATGGTATGACAGTTGCTAATTATATAGAAGATTTGGTTTCCGGTTATAGAACTATACTGCGGGTATACAAACCTTATGGTTCGAATGACTACAGTTTTGTTGGATTACCAAACGATTGTGATGATTTTCTCAGTACTATGTTGATTGATGGAAGAATGCCAATAAATGAAACCGAAGTAGTAATTACAGAAGCATTATCACTTTCAGCAAGTGTAGATGTTAATGAAACTTTAACATTAGGGGCTTGGGCAAACTTCTGGGTAGGAGGAACTGGAGCACCTCCTGGTGTGGATGATTATAAAATAAATTGTACAGTAGTTGGGATTTTCGAAAGAATAAGCGTTGGTCAAGCTAAAAGAGTATCAGAACAACTAGGACTGCCTTATGATATTTATACAATAGCATCAGAAAATGCAGATATCATAACTAAGCAAAATAACTTCTTTGAGATATTATCCCAAGGAGAAAAAATGAATCTCGGTATGTGGGGATATTATCAGCTGTTGATGAATTTTAATTCGTTTAGTATAACAGACAGAACTCAATTAGTTGAAGAACAGGAAGATATGCAACAGAGAATATTCACATTTAGTTTCGATCCATCCTCAACAATAAGTACACAAGTCATAGATGAGGTACATGATTTTGAAGAAACAACTGAGTTGAAAATGTTCTTTGAATCATTTAACACATATTACTTAAACAATATGGCAAGACTACTTATCTTTGCAATTCCAGCAATTTTGTTATCTATATTTATGGTATTTGAATCTTCAGATTTATTTTCTTCCAGTTATGAACAAGAGATGGAGATTCTAAAAAACAGAGGTATTTCGACAGGAAGACTATTCTCAACATATTTAATTATTAGATTAGCGGAAATTATTGTTGCAAGTCTAGCTAGTTTAGGAATAGCAGTGGGAACGGCAGTCCCACTAATAAAAATTGACGGTTTTATTTCCTTTACTAATACTGATACTCACCTGGTAATAGGTAGTATTCCGATGATTTTAGGTTTAACAGCAGCAGTGTTGTTTATCGTTTCTGTTCCTCGAATCTTCATTCTAGTAAGAAGAAAGAGAGAAATCGAGAAAGCACCTAGAATCTCTAGAAGAAAAATCAAGAAAGAACCAGAACCTACCTTTGACATTCCTAAAGAAGAAATAAAGATAGGTGAAGGAAAAACTGCGGGTGAAAGTTTAGCAGCTGGTTATTCAGAAAAAGAAACAGAGACAACATTTGCTTCCATATTTACTTTCTTGGCAAAATCCAAGTTATTATCCTGGAGAGATATTTTCTTCTTAGGTCTTGGAATAGGTTTATTCTACTTCTTCTATAATAAAACATTCATAGCTTTTGATACACAAGCTGTAGATGACTTTACACTATTTTTGTTCTTGACAATAGCCGGTGCAATTTTTACCTTGATAGGAGGATTGCCTTTTGCAGTAAAACTGTTAGGACTTATTCAGAAATCCATAAGTGCATTAATATGGAGATATAAGAAATCTCGATTTACCTTTTCACTTGCAGAGATTGGAAAAGATATTAGACACTTTGAAAATATTACCTTAATTTTCTTACTTGTAGTTCTTATAATTGTTCCTGTTTTAATTGTTCCATACTCAAAAGAAACAACTCTAACGGAGCAAGCTTATTTCATGAATGGAACTGATATCAGAATAATGAATTGGGATGATGTTAAATATATTGCAGTAGAAGATTTAGAACAAATTCCACAAATAAGAAGCTTTACACGCATAAAAGAATACACATTATATACTGGAGATTTTGATCAAGCTCGTTTACTTGTTATAAATGTGACGGATTTCATTAAAACGATGACAGTTCCGTCTGAAAGTGTCACAACACTAGATTGGAACCTAATTGCATTGCTCAATATATCTAATATGTTAATTTCAAATCCTATGAAAACTTTCTGGAGCAAACCAATTGGAGGAACATTTACTTTCTCAGAACTTGGTTTTTCAGATGTTTTTATGACAATTTTAGGTAATTTCAACCTATTTCCAGTCTATTTTTCAAATTGGGATTTAGCAAATGATGAACATATGATGATTATGTCAACAGAAGCTTTCAATACTGTCGATCCTTTAATTTCTAGAAAATTAAAATTCAAAGATGAAATCTTCATAAGAACATACGATGAAAAAGATGTTTCAATAGTCTTGGATAAAATGTATGATATTGAACAAGGGTTAACAATAGATACCGTTGCAGAGGTTAAAGCTAATCTTAAAACACCACTGTATAATATCTTTATAATCGAAATGTTACTGTCTCTCTTTGTAGCAACAGGAGTTCTAGTGTTCTCAACATTTACAACAGCAATAAAAATACTGGAGAAGAGAGTAATAAAGCATGATATAATGAAGAAAATGGGTATAAATACGTCGCGAATAGTAACAATGTCTACGGTGCAGACAATGTTAGCTGCAATAGGCCCTGCTTTATTAATAGGTGCTATAGTAGGATTCAACATAATAGAACCCATTCTGAAACAACTAAATTATGGAGCAGCACCATACCAATTTTACATAAACTACCCATATATTATGATAGCAGTGCTATTCGTAGGAATACCGTTGTTAATCTATATAAGTTTGAACTACTTCCTGAAACGGGAATTTAGTAGATATGCACCAACAATGATGGAGTAAGGAAAGATATGATTATTACAAAAGACCTCATAAAAGTGTTCTATGATCAGATCACCGAAGTAAAGGTTTCTGCTCTCAGAGGGCTTGATATGTACATCAGAGATGGAGATGTAGCTAGCATAATAGGTCCTTCTGGGGCTGGAAAAAGTACACTCATCAAGATACTTTGTGGTTTAGAGAAACCAAGTGGAGGAACTGTTCTCATAGATAATGTTAACATTGCTGAATTATCAGAGAAACAGATGAGACAGTTTCGATACCATCGCATGGGTATTGTTAACCAGTTTGTCGGACAGAATCTTCTTTCCTCCTTAACTCTTGAACAAAATATATTGTTACCTATGAAAATGATGTTCACAGCAAGAGAAAGAGCAAAAAAAGAGCTTGAAGAACTGTTAAAAATTCTGCATCTTGAGAAGGTTAGAAAGAACCCTATAACAAAGGTTTCAGGTGGAGAAGCTATGAGAGCGAGTATTGGTGTAGCTTTAGCAAAGAAACCAAGACTTCTCTTGGCGGACGAACCCACAGGTCAACTTGACACAGCTAATACTAATGACATAATTGACACTTTCAGAGATTTGAATGAGAATTATGGTACAACTATTTTAGTAGTAACACATGATTTGAGATTCAGAAATGCTTTCAGGAAGAGTTATATCATCAGAGATGGAAGATTAGTAGGTGTAAACACTGATCTTGATAGAGGGGAATTGGAATTTATATTAAGACCTCAAGAATCAAATCTACAATCAATGATTGACAGTTCTCAATTTATCCGTCTTCCTGATGAAGTTTATGTAGCAGGAAATTACAAACATATAGTGGAATTTGATATACATCCTTCAAAGAAATTCTCCTTTTTATTCAATCCTAATGAGACTAATACAAAAGAAATCTACGAAATTCTTAAACAAATGGAAGACTATAAGCCAGTAGCTGAAGAAGAAGGTGAAGCTACAGAATTAACAGCAACAAGGATTGGAAGCCAAGTATCTTTTAGTGAGATAAAACCGATTCTAGAGCATCAATTTCACTTTCCAAAGGATTCAGAACCTCTAATCAAAGTAGAAAATCTTCATAAGTCCTTCCCTGCTGGACGAACAGTTAATGAAGTTATCAAAGGAGTTTCATTTACAGTAAATAAAGGTGATTTTGTAGTTATTTCTGGTAAAAGTGGAGCTGGTAAGACAACTTTGATGAATGTTATATCCGGTGTAGAAGATCCAGATGAAGGTTCTATAGAAATCAAGGATTTTGATGTGGTTCATGGAAATCCAAGAGAGATAGCAGATTTCCGATTTTATGAAATAGCTATGATTAATCAAGTTAACAATTTATTCAGCCAATATTCTGTGCATGAAAACATGATTATCCCTAGAGTGTTCAACGATACAGAAGAACTAGTACTTTCTGATCTTCCATCAATTGCTGAAAGTGTCGAGATTGATCATAAAGTAGAACAATATGCTGCAGAATTATCAGCAGGAGAAAGACAAAGAGCAGCATTAGCAGTTGCTTTAGCAAGAAAATCTCCAATAATTTTTGCTGATGAACCAAGTGCAAATCTCGATTCTAGATTAGCGAGAAACATTATCTCACTTATGATGGATACAGCTGAAAAACTTGGAACTACAATCATAATGAGTACTCATGACTTATCTCTTGTTCGACCAGGATTTAGATTGATTAAATTACTTGATGGACAAATTATAGACGATTTCAGAGTCACTCCTGATAAATTGAAAGGAATTATTGAAGATTATCTAGGTGTAGAAATCAAGGAATAATTTCTTCTCTTTTTTATATTACTGCGAAAACTATTGCAGCAATCAAAAGAGCAATAGTTATCAAAGATAGGAGGATTAAATCTCTATATTTCAATTTCCTTCTGTGAATCACGTTTTCAGGGCAAGATTCAATGCATTTGAAACTTGAAACACATGAATCATAGTTGAAAACTGGTTTAGGGTTTCCTTTTTCTTCTATCTCTATTGATTTAGTCGGACATACGTTTTTACATTCCATGCAAGCAGTACATCCTCTCCCCTTATACTTTGGGAGTCTGATGAAAATATCTTTGAATTTAAGCATTAAGAGTAATTAGAAAAAGATATTAAAAAATCTAGCTCAAAATTGGATTATCGAACCTTTATCATAGCTGCAGAATCGATGATTACATCTGCATTTTTAAACTCTTCAACTTTAGATTTGCCAGTTAAAACTCCGATACAAGCCATAGCACCTGCATTTTTACCCATTAATAAATCCCTATCATCATCACCAATAACAATAGATTTGCTAACTTCAGCATTGAGGACTTTACAACCATATTGTAGCATATCAGGAGCTGGTTTTGCTTGATAAGGAGAATCAATGTCAAGACCTAACACTTGATCAAAATAATCATATAGCCCAGCACTTGCTAATTGTTTCGTAGCTGGCTCAGTGCTATCATGTGTTACAATTATAAGTTTAGCATCTGAATTTCTGATTTTTTCAAGAACCTCTTGAACACCATCAATACTCTTAACATGTTCAGTAAAATCAATAAGATAATCAACTTCATCAAACAAATCTGCTATTTCTTCTATTGATGAGTTAATTGAAAGAGTTCGGAGATATGCTCTAGTTCTTCTGATAATCTCTACTCGTTCTATGAGAATTGGCCCACCTAAAATGATTTCATGTGTTTCTGGATTAAGTCCCATCAACTCAACTATAGCGTTGTAGTTCTCTTCTTTTAAAGCATATTTCTGCATCAGAAGTTTAGCTCTTTCTAGCATTACAGGAATATACATTTCCAGAGTTAGTAAAGTGCCATCTTTATCAAAACAAACTAATTCGACACCTTCTAATTTCAAGTCTCCACATTGTATCGTGACCATACAAACGTAAGAAAAATTATGAGTTTAATAATTTTGTGTAATCGATGTGTTTTATTAATCAAAACGACGAAGATGATTTAAAATATCATGTGCAATTAGTCGCGCTTTATTAATAAGTTCATCCCCTCTTGATAACTCATTTCGAAGATCTTTGGAAAGACTTAGATCGCTTATTGGAACGCTCGAATAAAGAATTAAGCTTTGGTGTAGTTGAACATTTATTTTAATAATATCAACAATTGATTTATGGTGTTTTTGTAACTTTTTAAGAGTCATCTCTGTAAATTGAATATTGTCTAATTCTACGAGAATATTGAAAAGTCTATTCAATTTGAATTTATATCTTCTCAGCTTACTAGAAAGAGCGTTCAAGAATTCATAATAATTCATAAATCCTATACTTTCTGCTATCATCTTCTGATCGATGGAATGGAAACCAGAAACTTTTGCGTCAAACCATTCATCACCTATTGGAAAACCAGATTCAACTGCTTCAGACCATTGTTCTACGGTAGAAAAACCATATTGCTTAGCAGCATGGAAGTGCTTAGCTGCTTTAAAACCAAAATCACTGGCAAATTTGTGCTCTTTGTAAGTCTTGAAACCTCTTTTACGTGCAGTGAAGTATTTATTTAACATCTTCAAGATGAGAATATAAGAGAGACAAAGAGTAACCCAAACTGGTAGGAGATAAACTCCATAAAGCAGGAACCAATTGTCCCATTTCAAAGGATCAGAATTGTGAAGCATCTCTTTATAGTTATTAATATAATCACCATCGGGATCTTCAAAAGCATCATTTCTAAGAGGATTTAATCCCATTTTAACCTCATAACCATCAAACATTTTATCTTCATCGCTATCGTTCAGCATTGGATTAGTTTGATAGACTTTTACTTCTAAATAATCATTTAAATCATCAAAATCACTGTCAAACTCATGCGGGTTAGTGTTGTACCAAGCTTCTTCGAAATTAGTAAGCTTATCATCATCTAAGTCAAGATTACTATCATAAACAAGAGGATCAAGATTATTTTCAACCTCGTAACCATCTAAAAGATAATCTGAGTCGGTGTCTTCTAGTCTTGGGTGAGTACCGATAACATACTCTTCCAAGTTTACTAAACCATCCCAATCTAAATCAAAATATCCATCTTGGAAGATAGGGTTGGTATTGTAAGTCACTTCCCACCAGTCGTCCATCAAGTCGTTATCGCTATCGTGTGACCATGGGTTTGTGTTGTAAGTATACTCTTCAATATTATACAATTTATCATAATCCAAATCAAGATAAGCAGTATCAACAAGAGGATTAATGTTCCATTTAACTTCATAGTCGTCTCCCATTCCATCAAAATCGCTGTCCCAGTTGTTTGCGTCAGTCCCATAAAAATTGACTTCTATTCCATCCGATAGAGTGTCATAATCACTATCAAAATAAAGCGGATTAGTTTGATAGCAATACTCTTCTAGATTGGTTAATCCATCAAAATCTGGATCTAGCATTGTATCATTTAGATTAGGATTTAATCCTAAAACAATTTCATAATAATCAGGCATAGAATCACCGTCTGTATCATTGTTGAAAGGCAATGTTCCATAGACATATTCTTCAAAATTAGTAAGAGAATCGTTATCCCAATCTTCGTGGCTATCATCTACAAAAGGATCTAAGCCTTGTAGAATCTCCCACCAGTCATAAATTAAGTCTCCATCCGTGTCCACTAGTATAGGAGATGTACCGTAGATTACGATTTCTTCATAATCCGTTAATCCATCAAAATCGCTGTCCACCAGTCGCGGATTGGTGGGATAAAGATAGATTTCATCATAGTCAGAAAGCATATCTCCATCAGTATCGTTTGACAATGGACATGTTTGATAAGTGTACTCTATCAGATTAGTTAGATTATCTGCATCAGGATCACAATAAGAGTCATTCACTTTAGGGTCTAACATCTCATTTATCTCCCAGTTATCGGGAAGAGAGTCACTATCTGTGTCGTTTGAGAAGGGATTGATATCATAAAGATATTCATTGTAATTGCAAACATTATCATTATCTGGATCTTCATATTTGTTAGAATAATTTGGATCTAGATTGACCGATATCTCCCAGAAATCAGGCATATCATCATGATCTGAATCAAAATAACGTGGATTGGTTTGATAAGTGAATATCTCGTCAAAGTCACTGATATTATCTTTATCTGTGTCGTTTGATACAGCATTTGTATTATAGACCTTTATTTCAGTGTAATCATCAATTCCATCTAGATCTGTGTCATTTGATGATAAATCTGTTCCATAATTGAAAAATTCTAAACCATCAATTATTTGATCATCGTCGGTATCCATTTTTTCGCTATTGCTCTGTAAAATCAATTCAGTAGTGTCATCGATATAGTCACCATCACTATCCAAAACCCTAGTTCTTGATATACCTCCATTATATGCTAGAATTCTCTGAGCTCCAGACATTGATAAACCAAATAATTCCCAACAGTAAAGGTAGTCATCCTCACAAATAGCTAGAATCTCAAACCTGTTATTATTATCAAGATCAGCTATCATTAGAGGAGTTCTAGCAGATATGTGCATATCATAGGAAATAAGCACATTTCCCAAACAATCTAGTACTATGATATTATTACTTCTCGAACTAACAATTATTTCTAAAAATCCATCACTGTTAAAGTCAATAACAGAAGGGGTACCAAGTAGTGTTTCTTGAACATTTGTCTCCCACCAGAGAGTTCCAGTGTTACTATAACAATAGACCTCCCCTGTGTCTGAACACATGATTATATCCATGTAACCATTTGAATCTATATCTACAATGAGAGGATTATCGTAATTTCCATAACCAATTGCACTACTCCACAGAATTATTCCTAAATTATTTACACAATGAAGATGAGCATCAGTAGCAACAATCATTTCTAAATTATTTTCATCAGAATCAAAATTAGCAATACCTAAACAACCAGTTAAATAGTTACTAAATTCTGTTTCCCAGATGATATTCCCTTCTCCATTTATACAATATAGATTCTTACCGTGGGTGACAATTATTTCATATTTCCCATCACCATTGATATCTGAAACCGCTGGTTCTCCAGTTTTTCCAGCTACAGGGAATTCAAGCTGCCATAGTAAATTTCCTTCATACGATACACAGAACAAACCATCCCAGTCTGTACTACAAATTATCTCAAAATTCGAATCTCCATTAACATCAGCGATACAAGGAGTCTTAAATAACGAACTATCTCCTTCTCTAATGTAAGACCAGATAGTGTCACCAAAACGGTTGCTACAATAAATCTTTCCCGCCATCCCTGTAACAATATCAAGGTTATTGTCATTATCTATATCAGCAAAAGCACAGGTTGTTTGAGCAACTGTGGCAAGATAAGATTTGTACCAAATAAGGTCACCATCTTGACTGATAAGATATCCAGATAAGGCAATTTCCTGATGACCGTCGAAGTTAATATCAATAATTGAAGGAGTCTCAGAACACCATGCTAAAGGATAAGTCCATTCAAGTCGAAAAATAACTTCAGAAAGATCTAAATTGAAATTATAATCATTATTTGCTTCAGATGTTTTAGAATCAGCTTGTTGAATAAGACTGAAGCTGCCTAAGATAAGAATAAACAAACCTATTACAATCAGTGTTGTTTTACTGTTATTGCCCATTCTAGACCCATCTGCTATTTTGAAGAATGAGAATACGAGTCAATTTTTTATAACCACTTAACCTCCATTTGTGTGCTGTGTCTTGTTCTCTTGTAAAGTTATTACTCTCTTCTTTATCCTAATAATATTCGTTTAAGCATTTATATAATTTCGTCCTCTAATTCAATAATTCGAATGTTTGGGGAGGGGAAGATATATAAGTGTTTTAGCACTTTGAACTCCATTTTAATAATTAGAAGTTTAGTGAATTTAATAATTGAAACACTTTCAACTAGTAAAAATTTTAACATAGAGCTAGTAGTTATCTTAACAACAAGTTCACAGGGAGGTTTGATTCTTAGTTGACTTCTCATTTTTCTAATAAATGTATTATAATTAAACAATTATATTATTTAGTCTGATACAGAAACAAGACATTAGCTTGACAAATAAGAAACCTATTTTCAACTAAAACAAAACCTTATAGAGAGTTGTAGAAGAAGTTTGAAACAACCAGTTTCTTCGAATGTGTTATTCATTAGTATCAGATCCTTCAATCTTTTCTTTTAATTCTTTTAATTCTGAATTCTTTGAAGTAATATCTGCTTTGATTTTATTAATCTGATTCTCAAGTTCTGCAATTTCCTTAGTTATTTTACCTACTTTTCTGATTTCTTCTTCTTTATCTGTATCTTTGATGAGTGCTTTTTGTATATCCAATTCTGCTTCAAGCTCCTTGTATAATACATCAAGCTGCTGATCTTTAAGTTCTAGCTCTTTTTGAGCTCTCTCTAAAGATTTTTTCTCTTCTTTCATTTTGTTTGACAAATCCACAAGATTTTCTTTATCCTTCTCCATACTCTTAGTATCAGACTCTATACAATCTAAACAGTTATCAATATCTGCTTTGAGTTTTTCAATCTCTTTCTCGATTTTTTTGTTTTTCTTGTCATCTTTCTCTAAAGATAATTCTGTCTCAAACTCAGCAATCTTTTGATTGTCTTTATCCATTTGCTCTTGAAGCTTGGTAATCTCTTTCAAATTGTTCTGAATATTATCTTCCAAATCTTCTATTTGTTTATCAATATCTTTGATTTTATCTTTGAGATCTTTGATTTCCTGATCTTTTTCTACAGATTTTTGTTTGGTCTCTTTAATTTGCTCATTAAGTTCTTTGATTTCTTCTTCAATATTTGCAAGTCTATCTATATCTTTCTTAACATCAACTACATCTTGGATAGATTTTTCCTTTTTTTTCTTCTCTTCTAAATCTTTGTAGAGCTCTTTGATTCGTTCCTCTTTCCTAATTTTATCAGTATTACACTTATCTAATCTCTGTTTATCTTCTTCTAATTTATCTTTTAGTTGAGATCGTTGTTCTGTTTTACTTTCAAGATCAGTTTTTTCTGTTTCCAAATCTCTTTGTAATTGTGTAATTTCCTTAGAAATCTCAGCTATTTTATCAGCTTCTCTTTCCTCAGCAGCTTTTTGTTCAAGATTGGTTTTTCTTTCTTCTCGATCAAGAATTCGTTTTTCCATGTCTTTTACATTAGATCTTTTCAATCTTAATTCTTGATTTAGTAAATCTAATCTTCCTTCCTCAGAAGAAATTTTCTCTTCTAAACTTGAAATCTCTTCCTCTTTCATGTCTTTTTCATGTTCTGTAATCTCAATATCACTTGTAATCTCTTGGATATTTTTCGTGATTTTTTCAAAGTCTTTAAAATCATCAGATGAAGCTCCAAGTTTTATGTGTATCTGTCTTTGTTTCTCTAGTTTTTCCTCTAAATGATCATATAGAGATTTTAGTTCTCGTTCCTTTGTTCTAATCTCTCTTTCAACCAGCTCTATCTGTCCGATATCTAGAAGTTTACCAATTTGAGCTATGTATCTCCTAACTGAATCAATTTGAAGTTCTCCTTTTTCTAGGGTTTTCCTGAAGAAAAGAGCTAGATTAGCATTTTCACCTATTTTAATGATGAGAATATCGATATCATCTGTATCAAAAAGAAGTTGATTATATCCTTTGAAACCATAATTTGATAAATCATACAAATCACGTAATGTCGAAAGAACCTTAGAGAAATCTTCTCCAACTTTTGGGATGTTTACTGATTCTTCAAATTGCTCAAAAGTTGTCTGATAAACTGTCCCATCATTATAGAACATAACAATATGCTCAACTTCTGGGAGAGCTCTTCTGATTCTTTCCATTGTTTTCATAACCATTTTCTTCACATTAACCTATGACTATTGATCTAAACTTATTGATTGTTTTATTCAAGTATGATTTTGTCTGTTCATTACCATACTTTGAAAATATAAAAACTATTCCAACTACTGCAATTATTACTAAACTGATAATTAAACCAATAAGATAAGTATTCTGAGAGAAGAAAGTAAAGTAGAGAGTAACTAGAATTAACTGCAGTATTGTTGTTGTGAATCCTATCTTCCAGAAAGTTTTGATTTTAACTGGACGATTATTCTGCTCAGCTATGTTTAAAACCAGAATATTGTCTCCTAGAGGTGTTAGATTGTCTCCCCAGTTCGCTCCAAATGCTAAAGCATAGAAATATTGATTTCCTTGTGACATAATACCCACAATAGGAATCAAGACCTTGGTAATTGGTATATTGTCTATTAATGAGCTTAGAAATGCAGAAATCCAAATTACTATTATAAGTTGAAATATTGGATTGCTACTCCCAATATTTTTTAGTGCATTTCCAATGATGTCGATAATACCTACTTCTTCTAATCCTCCAGCAACCACAAAAATACCTAGAAGATAAAGCAGTAGTTCCATATCAAATTTGTTCATTATATCTTTGGGTTCTACACCATTTAAAGAGCTGAAAATTGTAAGTATCATAGCAATAGCTAGTGCGATAATATCAGGAGTAATAGTTGGTGAATTTACTGTAACTAGTAAAACAATTAGTAAAATAAGGGATCCTATCGAAGCATAGAGTAATTTTTTATTTTGTACAAAGTTCCAAGGATTAAACTCTTCTAAAGACGTTACCATTCTTTTTCTTGGTTCTCTCAATTCTTGTCTATAAAGAAAAATGAAGAAACCAATTGTTACTCCTGCCATGAGTAGAGAGAATAATCCTACATTCAGAAAGAATTGATTAAAAGATATAGGATTGTCTGTTGTAAGAGATTCTGTAACAATTAGAATATTAGGTATGGATGAAATAGAGAAGAAGGTTCCACCTATGTTGACCATTACAGCTTCAGTGATGATATAAGGTGTCGGATCAATATTAAGAATACGCGATATTGTAATTGTAATATTTATCAAAATCATAACATTCAGGATGTTGTTAATTAAAGCTGATAAGAAAACTTAAAGTTCTCATAAAA
>CAZJUB010000022.1:0-37957 GCA_964549075.1 uncultured archaeon
GAGCTACCTTATTACGAGGTATCTGCTAAGGATGGAACTAATATAACAGAAATTTATTATCATTTAACTGATATGATGATTGACAAATCAGTTGAAGCAGAAAAATAGTACCTGTTTTTCTCAATAATTTTTATTTTAATTTTCTTACCGATTATTTTATTATCAAGAAACTATCTTTTTAAACAACTTTCAAGATTATTTCTTTTGTAATCTGTCATGGGGTTACATCATAAACTTTAATTTATGAGCAACTTTCGTCCAGTATAGAAGGTAAATTTGAGTATTATAGGTGAATACATTGGCTGAAATCACAGATGTGAGAATTAATGGTCGTGGAGGTCAAGGTGCGGTAACTGCATCTCGTCTTCTAGCAGAAGCAGCAATTCTTGAAGGACAATATGTCCATGCTTTTCCAAATTTTGGTCCAGAAAGAGCAGGGGCACCAGTTACTTCCTTCGCTAGGATATCCCCAGAACCTTTTACTGAAAAAACAGAAGTTTATGAACCTCTGATAGTTGTAGTTATTGATCCTTCACTACTAGAAGATGTACCTGTAGCTGCAGGTTTGAAAGATGGAGGGACTATAGTCGTCAATTATGATGGTATGAAAGAGAATTTAGTGAAGTACTTCGAAGGAATACAAGCTAACATTTTCAAAGTAGATGGATCAAAAATCGCAGTAGAAGAGATAGGTAGAAATGTTCCTAATCTAGTTATGCTAGGAGCGTTAGTTAAAGTGACCGGGATTGTGAAACTTGAAAGTTTAATATCGGTTACACTCAATCGTTTTAAGGGAGTTTTAGGTGAAAAGAATGAAGTTGCGATTAAAAGAGCTTATGAGGAGGTCGTATAATGGAAAATATGATTGATAAAAAGCCACCAGAAGAATTTGAAAGATGGGTAAAAGAAAAGTGGGGGAGTTCAAAGATACCAGAAGGAGGAGTAGTTCCGTATCATTCATCTTATGGATATAAGACAGGAGCTTGGAGTGCTTTCAAAGCAGTGATAGACAAAGAGAAGTGTATTAGTTGTATGAATTGTTTTTATTACTGTCCAGATTCAGCTATAATAATGGATGAAAATATGAAAGCAACCTGTGACAAAGTTTTTTGTAAGGGTTGTGGGATCTGCTCAAAAAATTGTCCTGCAGATGCAATTGAAATGAGGAGGGTAACAAGATGAGTGGAATACGAGAAGTAAAAGGAATGACTGGTGATGAAGCTATTGCTAACGCTGCTAAACTAGTAAATCCTGATGTTGTTGCAGCTTATCCAATAACTCCGCAGACAATCATTGTGGAGCACTTCAGTGATTTTGTAAGTAATGGTGAGGTTGATACAAGTTATATTCCAGTTGAATCAGAGCATAGTGCGATGTCTGCATGTGTTGGAGCTTCTTTAACAGGAGCACGAGTATTTACAGCTAGTGCTAGTGCAGGTCTTGCACTTATGTATGAGATTCTATATGTGGCTTCAGGATTGAGGTGTCCTATTGTTTTAGCTGTTGCAAATAGAGCGTTTTCGGCTCCAATTAATATTCATGGAGAATGTACCGACCAAATGGTTTGTCGAGATGCTTCTTGGATATCACTTTTTGGAGAATCTGCTCAAGAAGCATATGATGAAACAATTTTATCTTTCAAAATTGCAGAACATCCTGATGTTATGCTTCCGGCAATGTTTGGGGTTGAAGGTTTTATTGTAACACATGCCCTGGAAAGAGTGGAATCATTGAGCAAACAACAAGTAGAAGATTTTCTGCCAGAATCAAGAGCAGCTAAATATCGTTTTACTCCTGATGAAATTATGAGTTTTGGCTCTCTTGTTCTTCAAGATTATTATATGGAAATTAAACGCCAACAAGAAGAAGCTATGATTAAAGCTTATGATGTAACCAAGAAAGTTATGGAAGAATTTACAGAAATGTCTGGGAGAAAAATGGAAGTTATTGAAGAATATAAGTTGGAAGATGCAGAATATGCATTTATTTCATATGGAGCTACAGCTGGAAATGCAAAAGCAGTTGTTGATAGACTCCGAAGTAAAGGAGAAAAAGCAGGAGCTTTAAAGATTAGACTGTATAGACCCTTCCCTTCACTAGACATTCATGAAGCTTTGAGTGGAATCAAAGCAGTGAGTATTTTAGATAGATCTGCAACCTTTGGATCACCTGGAACAATACTACAGTCAGATCTATCAACCGCTTTATACGGTAAAGAAAATGTACCTACTTTACATGGCTATATTAACGGTTTAGGCGGAAGAGTTTTAACACTACCAGAAATAGAAGAAATTTATCAAAAAACCAAAGAATACCATGATGTCGGGATGACCACGACATTAGATTGGGTAGGGTATAGGAGTTGAGAAAGATGACATTACAATTACCAAAAGTATCTGTAAAGGACCTTCAAGAATGGTCAAAACTTGAAGAAGTTTTTACTTCGGGACATAGATTATGTGCGGGTTGTGGTGCTGGTATTATGGCAAGACAGGTGACACTTGCAGCAAAAGCACTTGGAGACCCATATATGATAGTTAATGCGACTGGATGTTTAGAGGTTGCTTCAACTATTTATCCTTACACTGCCTGGAATGCTCCTTGGTTACACAATGCATTTGAAAATGCAGCTGCCACAGCTTCTGGTGCAATCGAAGCTATGAATGCTATGCAAAGAAAAGGTATAATGAGAGAAAAACATGTAAATATGATAGTCTTTGGTGGAGACGGTGGGACCTATGATATCGGTCTTCAAAGTCTCTCTGGAGCTATAGAACGAGGGCATGACTTCTTGTATGTGTGCTATAACAACGGTGCTTATATGAACTGTCTTAGCCTAGATACTCATATATTAACCAAAGAGGGTTTGAAAAGAGTTACAGATCTTAAACTAGGAGAACATGTTTATGCAATGGATCAAAAAACTGGTGAATTAGTACTAAAAGAGTGTAGTGGTATTTATGACAATGGTATCAAAGAAGTTTATGAAGTGATGACTCACCATCATAGCATAAAGACAACAAAAAATCATCCATTTTTAACAGTTCAACGAAGTAAAATTAAGGAAGAGAATAAACTTGTGTGGAAAACTCTTGAAGAACTCCAAATAGGCGATGAAATAGTAGTTCTTAGAAAATTAGATGAAGGAAAGAGCTACACTTTCAAGGAAATAGAACTCTCACAGCTGGGTGATTACAAGGTTAATAAACTGAATGAAGCTAAGATACCAGAAAAGAGTTCTCCTGATCTTATGGAATTTTTCGGTTTATTTATTGGTGATGGTTGGGTTAGACCACATAAAGCTGAAGTTGGATTTTCTCTCCCAGAAGAAACAGAGGGAAGAAAAAGGTTAGTGGAGTTATCAAAGAAGCTTTTTGATTTAACACCTTCTGAAAGCAGTAAAGATGATGTTTACATCTATTCTGTAAACTTAGCTAAATTTGTTGATTCACTAGAGATAGGAAAAGGTGCAAGAAATAAGAAAATCCCATCATGGATGTTTAAACTTCCTTATAAAGAAAAGGAAAGCTTGATAAAAGGTTTACTTCTATCAGATGGTTATTTAATTGGTAATAGTAACAGATATGTTTCTGCTAGTTTTGAACTCCTTAAGACATTAAGATTACTCCTACAAACCATAAACTATAGAGTAGGTAAGATTCATACTCAAAAGAAGAAAAAGGGAACCTTTGTTGTTTATAGAAAGTTACTAGAAGACAGTTCATATGGCTATATCTGCTTTAGTAAAAGAGCAGAACCAAATATAAAGAAATATCTTTCTCAAACAAAACAGAGAGACTTTTTAGCAGACAATATGAACTTCAGAACTGAAAAAATTATTTCTATAGAATATGTTAGAGCTGAGCCTACAATTGATCTTAGAGTTGAAGAAGAACACAACTTTATTGCTGATGGTATAGTTGTTCATAATACAGGCATTCAACGATCAGGTGGTACACCTCAAGGAGCTGCAACGACTACTACTCCTGCTGGATCTGTTATACCTGGTAAAATCCAATGGCAAAAACCATTAGCAGAAATTATGGCTGGACACGATATTCCGACCTTTACTGCTAGTCCTGCTTACCCTAGAGACTTAATGGCTAAAGTTCAAGCTGGTCTTAAATTTGAAGGTCCTGCTTTTATGTTAGTAGATTCTTCTTGTAACTTAGGACAAAGATATCCTCCAGATCAAGCAATAGAGGTTTCCAAATTAGCTGTTAAAACTTGTTTCTTCCCTCTTTACTATACTTGCAAAGATGAATGGATTTTAACTGGTATCTCTGCTCGTATAGCTAAAGATCCAGAAAGAAAACTTCCTGTAGAGGATTATCTTAAACCTCAAGGAAGGTTTAGACATCTGTTTAAACCTGAATGGAAAAAGAAAATGATACAAATACAAGATGAAGTAGATGAGAAGTGGAATCGTTTAGTTAGGAAAGCTTCTCTTCATTAATCTTGCTCTTTTTTCCTCTTTTTCTTGAAGACCATTTTTTTTCTAAAGTTTGTTTTGTTGTGAAAGTAAAAGTGCGATATTCTTCATTGATAAAAAGTTTCAAGTCTTTGTAGTTGTTTACATCAAATAAAGCATAATGTATTTCTATGTTGAATAATAATATCATTGTTAATGCTAGTAGAGAAGTATAGAAAATATGTAACCATTTAACATTGAAAATGATCCAGATGTTTAAAACAAAAATCCACATAAATACACAACTGAAAATAAAAAAACTGAAAAGACTCATATAAACCTGTGTTGTTTCCTTTGAGAAAAATGATCCTATTTTTTGTTTTTTCTTTTTCACCGTATCTATATCTTTATTTTTTAGAAATAAATTTGAGACTCTTTTAGAGAATTTTATGATCTTGATGTCCAGAGTTTCCCCCCAACACGCTAAAGCGATAATCACGAAAGGAATGAAATATGAGTCATAGTACTTGTAATTCCCTCTAGATAAGAAGATATGGCTTCCAATTGTAAACATTGCAGTATAAGAGAAAAGGTTAATTTTATCTTGTCTCATTTTTTTTGCAGATAATAACATTACACAACAGCAAATAAAAACAAAAATTAACAATGGTAAATACATTTGGTTAGCATCTTTGTACAAAACTGCTGCATTATACCAGAAAGTTCTTCCTGTCTCTTGATACCGATATAAAAACGCATGAAACGGTGTTGTAGACCAGAGGATATGGTCACCATCTATACCAAAATGTGTATTTTCAGTACCTCCAGGCCATAATTGCTGAATAAAATATCGTATCGGTGATATAACTAACCAAGGCAATGACAAAACAACATATGTTATGATACCTATTATGAGATATTCTACACCTTTTCTAAAATTGTTTCGAGCAACATAAACCAACCAGAGAGGAGCCAAAAATAATGCATTAAGTTTTGTTAAGATAGCTATTGTAAGAAAGATAGCTGATTGTTTATGTTTTTCTCTACTGAGAAAATAAATAGAAATGACTGTAAATGTTGTAAACATATAGGTGTTCAAGTAAAGTGTATCATTATAAAAAAGCACAATAGGCATAAAGATGAACATAATTGAAGCAAGAAGAGAATAGACTTGATTCATAATATTTCTCTTTCTATCATCCTTCTTCTTTCGCAAAATAAGATATATAAACACTGTAGTTATTGAATCAAAGATAATTGGAGCAGAGACAACAGAAAGCCAGGTTTTTTGAGAAATTGTCATACCTGGGAAAATAATATCAATAAAAACAGAGATTATAGTCAAACCATAAACAAATATTGGACCATATACATATCCACTTAATGGAAAACCTCTATCTAAGAGATAAGGATTCCATTGCTCGTATTTGAATGCATTTAGATACTTAACATAATATGTTTGAGCATCAGGAAAAATTTCCCAGGTATATGCCTCTGGATTGTTATAACTATAATAAAGAGCATTTTGAATAGATACAGAAAGATCATAGTTAGCATAAAACCATTCTCGAATGTAAATTCTAATAGCAATTGAAATGGTAAATAGAACTATAACTACTGAGGTTTGAAAAAGTATGTTTTTCCAATCTTTTTCCAATTGTTTTTTAGCTTTTTCAAGCACTCTTAAGTTAGGCACAATATACCCATTTCAAATGTATTGTTAAATTTTACCTAATAGAACTTGAGTATAAAAACTCCAAAGAAATTTCCTGACATGCAAGTAAACTGCAATGAAATTGAACACTTTTAAAAGTTCTTACACATTCCTTCCTCTGGCAAGGCTTATCCATTCGTGGCATGCTTCATAACCGGATAAGGGAGGGAGAATTATCACCTTTCACGGATAGTTTTATATTTGTCTTTATTTTGTATTCTTGTATTATATGAATAATCATTCTCTATCTAAAAAGACTACTGGTTCATTTTATACACCTACTTACATAGTAGATTTTATGGTGGACCGAATTTTTTACTACCTTAATTTGGAAGGACATATGTCTATGAAGTCGTTTCAAACATTCAAAAAATCACTCAATAACTTGACTTTTTGTGATCCTTCTTTAGGTAATGGGAATTTTATAATAGGTGTTTTAAAACGAATTTGGAATGATTTAAAGACATTTACTACAATAAGACCAGAGAACAAGAATGCTTTCTTTAGAAATTTTTTTGAACATAATATCTATGGTATAGAGTTAAATCCTAAAGCACTGGAAGAATGTAAAGAGAAAATAATTTTCTTTTTTCCAATCTTATATAATTGCTCACCTGATAACCTCAAAATTGGTAATAGCATAGTTGACACAGATTCCATTGAAATATTAGCACCTGAGGATGCTGAAAAAATAAGATCTTTTAATTGGATTGAGCAGTTTAAACCAAGAACTACTTTTGATGTCATAATCGGAAATCCTCCTTATTATAATCTTAAGAAAATGGCTCTTATAGACCAAAATGCGAAAATACTTTTTCATTACTTAAAAACTTCTAACATATGGAGCGATTATCATCGCTCTTCTTCAGATATATATTACTATTTCATCTTTCAAGCTTTCAAATACCTATCTGATGGAGGTTTACTCTCTTTTATACTCCCTAATTATTGGATAGAAAATAAATATGCTGATATTCTGCGAGAGAAAATTTCTGAAAAACAAATTCTTGAGCTTCTAGATTTAAGCAATTTTAAAATTTTCAAAGATAATAGTCGATGGCTTAACATTACAAATTGCATTACACTGATTCAAAATAGTTCTCCAACACATGAAGTCAAAATTGCTCGAAATATTCCCAAAATGATTTTAGAAAATTACAAAAAAGAGAAAAATTCTATAGACAGGTACTTTTTTGAGATTGAACATACGAATTTAAATAAGGAAAAATGGATCCTTTCTCCAAATTTGCCTTTTCTTAAAAAACTAGAAGATAAAGGTAGAATTACAACACTCGATAGTGAAGCTAAAATCTTCCAAGGAATGTCTCCAGGAGTCAAGGATATTTTTGTTATGTCACAATCTAAGGCTAGAGAATTAATGCTCGAAAAAGATGTTTTAGTTCCTTTTATTACTAATAGTGGTATTAAAAGATGGATAATAGATACTAACAGCTTAAAAGCTGCAATTCTTCCTTCACAAATAAGTGACCTCAATAATTATCCAAATGTGAAAAACTATCTAGAACACAATTGCGAGAAATTATTAGCAGGACCAGATAGAGAAAGGTTACTTTTAAAAGAGAAAATAAGATGGTTTGATTATAGTGTTTATAGAAATCTAGAGGCTTTCAATAATAATAAAGAGAAGATTATGGTTCCTTACAGAAGCTTAACTCCTCGTTTTGGTCTTGATGAAAATTGCACATTTGGAGCAACTGATATATATGCTATTCTCCCAAAAAATCACGATGATTTACATTTTCTTTTAGGTATTTTGAATAGTGAAATTGTTCATTTTTGGTACACCGAAGCAGGTAAGAGAAAAGGTAAAATGTTGGAGTTTTTTAGTGATCCATTAAAAAATGTCCCCATACCAAAAACTGATGAAAAAAAGACATTATCAGCTATTGTAAAAGATTTAATCAGAGCATCAAAAAATTCTTCACTTAACAAAAAATGTTTCTCTAATCTTGAAGAAGAATTGAATATTGAGGTTGCTCGATTATATGGTGTTGACTACACTTATTTCAGAAACAAAATTTTCTTTAAAAGTAATAATTCAAACAAATGAACATATTAACCGCCATTCATCATAGCCTGCTAAATACAATCTTACATCAGGAAAATTTAATTCTTTAAGAACTAAATAGACTAATGCTGATTGAGGTGCAGACTCACAAAAAACAACTATGTTCTTATCAGGTGTTATTTGTCGAGCTTCAAGTTCTGCAAAAAGAAGTTCTTTATCTCTTATAATAAAATAATCTGGCTTTTCTTCGAATAAATCTAAATACCAAAAATGTATGGCTCCAGGAATACTTCCACCTTGTTGATCTAAGAGTAAAGCATACTCTGATCTATTGTCAACGAATGTGTATTTTCCTGTATGTAGATCAATAAGTATTTCGTCTTTGGTGATTAGGATATTTTCATTTGTTTCTTTTAGTTCGATATTACCTCTAGGAAATTTAACAAGTTCTGTTGTCAGCTCATTTTCTTCCTTCTCCCATTTAGAGTAGGCTCCATCAAGAAGAATAACATCGTTGAAACCAAAATAATGAAGAGTCCATGCAGCTAAAGAACAGTTTAGATTGAAAACATCATCAACTAAAATTAGTTTATCATCTTGATTTATACCTTTTTCTTGGAGATAGTGACTAAGCTTATTTCTATCTGGAATAATGTTAATGCCATCTTCATCTTGTTGAGTGAAATAATTATTGTCAATATGTATGGAATTTTTTATGTGTCCTTTGTCAAATTTATGTTGCTCCCTCAAATCTAGAATTTTATACTGATTCATATAGTTATTTGATTTGATTTCAGCTATGGAAACAAAATTCCTAAACTTAGTTTCACTCATCTATTATTATAAATATGAGGTTCAAATAATAATCTTGTCCTAGTACTAGTCCTTGAGTTTCGCTAACGTCCCTGCGTATATGAGAGGTAAAGCGATAGTGATATCTGAAACAACATTTACCATTGTACTATGAGCACCAACTTTTCCCCAAGAAATTGCTTCGTTTAAAGAAGCTCCAGATAATCCTCCTGTTTCGACTCTATCCATCGTTATTTGAATAGCATAATCAAATGTTTTTGGAGACATGAGTCTTGATTGAAAGATATAATTTTTAGGTACTCCTCCACCTAAAAATAAGACTCCAGCTTTTTCTGCATCTCTTGCTATGCGTTGTATTTTTCCTAAATCGTCCATAGAATCTATTAAAGTGCGATTCATTTGAGAAAATAACCATAATTGTAAACCAAGCACACTGTCACTTAATGCAGGAATAAATATAGGAATATTTTTTTCATAAGCAGCTCTTACAAATGAATTTGAATCATCTAATCGTTTCCCGATTTGGAATAATAAATCACTGGTAGAAATAGCTAATGTTTTGTTTTCATCTTTAAATTCTTCCCAAATCTCTCGATAAATCGGTTGTATTTTGTCTTCTAGTTTTCCAAATGAATCATCAGCTACGAATGCATCATAAATCCGGTCAATCGATTTGTTCCTTAATTCAACATCTGATTCGTAGGGAATATCTTTGACGTGTTGTCCACCAACAGCTTCGATGATGTCATGGGTTGCATTTGCACCAGTGGATACTATTACATGTACCATTTCATTTTTAATCATGTTTGTTAGTATTTTCCTCATACCACCAGGAACCAAAGCTCCTGCTACTCCCAGAAATACAGTTGCTTTTTCTTTTAACATATTAGAGTAAATATTTACTGCTTTGGCAATTCTCCCTGGACCAAAAACGCCAGCTTGATCAAATTGTGTTATTATCTCGTTAATAGAAGATAAATCATCAATATCAATCGGATTTATTCTAGAAGGATGATTTTGTTTAGGATTCATCTAACTCAGTTGTCTAAGAGTCACTCCCCTCTTTAGCCTTTTCGATAAGTAATTCTATCTCTTTAGCTCTAAAAGGTGATTCTTCAAGTTCTGTGTGGTCTATAGGGCATATATATCGAATTTCATCTGCAACTTGAATAGATCCTAGAGGAAGTTTGCAGATGTATACTCTTCCACAAGCCCTACAATAAAAAGTAGACCTAGTAGCTTCTTCAAAAATTGCAACATCTGCATCGATAGCACAAGTTGGACATGGAAACATGCATATAGTGGGTCTGTAGGACGTTTTTTTCGACATTAAACTCATCAATTTCAGATTTTTGATTTATGTAGTATATTTAATAATGATTTATTAAATTTGTCTGTCTATTCTCATTACATCCATAGTCTTAATTTTGGAAAATGAAAAACTTCATCTTCTCCTAAAACAAAAAGCTCGAAATCTTGTAGATCTGCATGATCTCTAAGTAATGGAATTATGTGGTGATTCTTCAAATGCGGATTAATAGGACTTCCTGATGAATATTCAGTAAATGCTGGAACTACTAAGATTTTCTGAGTCATGGATTTTAACGGTCCTAATAAGAATGAAGGATTTCTTACTTTCTGTAAACCATTTATTCTTGATTCGAATACTGGATGTAAATGACCTACTATAATGTATTTAATATCCTCTGTGAGTTCTATTTCAAGTTCTTTATCTCCATGAGTTATGTAGTATTTACCAATAGTAAAATCAGTTGCATGGCTGATAACATTTTCAAAATCTTTTAAAGCCCAAGAAAGAAAAATATCGTGATTTCCTTTTATAACATGTATTTCTGGAACTAAAGGACTTATTTCTTTGAAAAACTTTTTTACATCTCTATTTTCAATTTTGGTTGGTTCTTGAAAACTGTGTTTTATGTCTCCATTTAGAATTAGTTTGTTAGGTTTCAAGTTCTCGAGATAAAATCTGAAGGTTTCAATAATTTGATTTGTGAGATTATGAGGAACATAAGACCCATCATCTTGCATAATAGCTTCTAGACCAAGATGTAAATCAGCAATTACTAAAGCGTTGAATTCTTGTAGGAAAAGAATGGGTTTTTTGTCCACAATTTTCATATCAGATGTTATCTCATAGAACTGGATGTTCATTTGTCGAAATAACATTTTAAAGTATAATATAAAAAATTGTGCGATTTGAACAAAAATTATTCTTCTTTCTTTGTTAAGCCAATTGAAGCAAATTTGACTGAATAGATTTTTTTACAAGCTTCACAACAATGATAAATTATTGAATTCATCTTTTCAGCTAGCAGATAGAAAATAAAAATCTGCTTCCAATCTGTTTTCTCAGAAGGTAATTCTTGCAATAGTAATCGGTATAACTTGTGGGCTCCAATTTCAATATTAGTAATACTTGATTTATCAAACATTTCAATATCAGAAAGATTTGCGTGAACAAGAAAACCAAATACCTGAATACTTTCAAGAATTGCTGTATTAAAGTTATAGAAATATTCTAGAGTTTGTAATTGCATTTTTATGTGCTCTTGTGTTAGTAGCGATATTAATTCAGCTTTTAATTTTGCAACTTGTTTCAAATGAGAAAAAATAGGGTCGTATTGATTTATTGATATCTCGAATCTATCTATAGGTTGGTAAATCGTCGAGGTGATGTCATCTACAAAATTGACAACATTCTGATAAAGCTGTTCCATTTTTTCCACCCTTTCAACCATGCCAGGATGATATAAAAGAGATAATGTTGTTAAATCTGCCATTCTTATTAGTGTATCACTTACCAATGTTGAGCAATACAAGATAGTCTCTGCAATATCTTGCTTGGTTTTTTTTTCAGAAGCCATGAACCATTTCCCAAATGAGAAAATTAGCATTCTCCTATATAGGTGTTATGCAAAATAAGGATTTTATCCTTATTATTTGCATGCTTTGCTTCTAGTTGGGGATAACATTTGAACCTCTAAATCAACTCTATTGATTGTTAGAATAATACCACTTTGATCTTGTAGATTCTGAATTGTGTTTTTCTCTAAAATGCTTTCTTCTGTTGGAATTAGAAGAATGGTAGATGAAGAGATATTTGCAATTTGTATAATTGCATTTACTGGAAGATGATCTGAACCAAGATCATCATATATTGTATTTGTACCAACATTACTACCTATCAGTGTATTATTAAAATACTGATTTACAAAGATAAAATCAATTCTAGAAAGAATCGTTGGAACATTCAGAGTATAACCTGGATCAGTAGGATGTAAATATCTGAAAACATCAGTAAAATTATGAACTTTTGAAGAATAATTACCATATATTGGATCATCGGGTTCAAGCAACATAGTTACAGGACCATATCCAAAATCAGCGCCAGGATCCCCAGCTAATTCACCAATATCGAATGGAGATAGAGAGTTGATGTCACCTGCATAAATGATCGGAACATCACCCAATTCATCCATATAATTGATAATACCTTCTTGTTCTCTTTCCCTCCTCCATTCTTCAAATTCACCTTCACAACACTTCAAATGAAATCCTATTACATTTATCTCAACACCTGTGACGTTAATTGCTACATGTAGGAAATCGTGAGTTGCATAATATGTTGTGTTATCATCTAATGTCAATTCACCAATTTGAGTAACATTTAAAATTGGATATCTACTAAAAATTGCTTCACCTGTTGTTGGGAAACTATCATGCTGAGTTGTAAATCCTTCATATGGTGCTTCTTGGTAGAAATAACCATTATAATAATTCAACATTAGTTTGAGTTTCTTATTATTTGCTTCATTCCAAGTTCCTGTTTCTACAAATACGATAATATCAGCATTTTCTGCCTTAACCACATCCTTCCACTCTGGTTCAGAACCACTCTCATAGATATTATAAGAGAGGAATTTGAAATAATCTGTTGGTGCTGGATTTACAAAATTATCTATGGTAATCTGAATCTCAGTTTCAGCAGTCAAGTTAACTAAATCATAAGCTATAGCTTTAAGGTTATATGGCCCATCTGAGTATTGAGTTGTATCTAAAAGGTATGGTACTGAACTAGAAATAAGGGTATCGTTAAGATAAAGTTCAATTAACTGAACTTCAGAATTGTCTGATCCTGTATCCCCAGCTGTACAATTGATTAGAACTTCACCAGATAAGACCTCCCAAATTGTAGGATTATCTATCTTAATCGTTGGAGGAATAGTGTCTCTATTTAAAAGCACAATTGAAGTTGGAACAACAATTGCAACAATTATGACTGCAACTGCGGATATAATGAAAACCTTAGATTTAAAGAAACTCATTGTAATCGTTATAAAAAAAGAAATCAAGTTAATAATACTTGTGCTTCTCTTTTGGTCATTTTAAAAAGAACAAATTAGAATAAATAGACTTGCTTAGAGTTGAAGAGTGAAAAAAGGCTAATCAAAAAGCTTTCCTAATTTATGAGCCCATTCCTCAATTTCATCCCAATTTCTATTATCATACTGATACTCATGTAATCTTGTTATCATGCCTTCAGTAACTATTGCAGGTAATAGATTTTCAGGACCTTTAGCAAAATTCGGTAATTCCTCTTTTGGTATCCTTCCGCCAAATGCTGCAATAGCAACGGGTTTTAGATTTGGAAACTCATCAAGAACTTTTACCAAAAAATTTTCATAGGCATAATCATAGAGATCTTTCTCACCAGCATATGATGAAGAGATGAAGATTGCCACTTTTTTATTTCCAAAATTATTTTTAAGATACTTTTTTGCATTTTCTGTCCATTCTCCATATTTGATTCCGCTTCCAATAACAATATTATCAAAATCATCTAAATCAGGACATGCATGCCAATTTTCTAAGTTCCAGATTTCTACATGTTGATTATAATTTTTTTCTAAAATTTTCTGAATAGTAGCGCATGTTTCTGGGGTTGCACCATATCTGGTTCCGTATACTATTAATGTTTCTTTCACTTACTCACCTAAAAGAATATTTTTCACGAGACAAAGAGATGTAGCTAAATATAAAACATTTCTCTTATAACTAAAAAACCATCTTTCCTCACCTCTTTTCTCAAAAAGCATGGAAAAACTTTATTTATACGTCAAAATAGTTCACTCTTTATGCGTAGATTCGCAAGTATTGATTTTCTTCGTGGATTTGCTATTTGGTTGATGTTATTATTACACGAGTTGATGAGAGTTTTAGATTATTCTTGGGCTACAGATCCTACTAAAGCACAATTTTTTTCCGAGATGCCTATTATTTACACAATTTTAATGCTGTTAATTATGTTTCTTGGTGGATGGTGCGGATTTTTCCTTCTTATAAGTTCAATTGGAAATACAATTTCGATGCAAAAAGCGTTGCAAAAAGGAAATTCAGTTGGGAGTGTTGTAATAAAACAATTATTGTTGGGTTTTCTATTATTACTTTGTGCTTTCTTCATAGAATCAATAGGTGGTTATGGTTCTATGTTAGGACAAGTTGCAATGGGGCGTGCAATTAATCCAAGTCTAATTTATAGGTCATTTTGGTGTGAAACAATTCATGCTATAGCTTATGCGATGATAGCTAATGCATTCTTAGGGGGATTGTTAGCAATAAGAGGTGGTATAAAGAAGACAACACGTAACATCATCATAAATTTATCACTAGCTATAGTAGTTATTGGAGTAACTGCAATAGTCTATAACGCACCTATGACTTACGGTGGAATAACCAAAGCTCAAGATTTTGGTTTAATTCAATTGATGAATCAAAATCCTGCTGGAGGTTCTGTATCTGAATTTTTCATTAAGATTTTTCTGTTTCCATTCATCGGACGTCCTGAACCCATTCTACCATTCTTAGCTACAGCTTTGATTGGAAATGTCATCGGAATCTTGTTAGCGAGAGAAAAACCATTTTGGAAAGAAATGAGAATTGGGATGGTAATTGCGACTGTATTAACTTTTGGAGGTTTAGTTTGGGCTTTTATCATGGTAGCTAATGGAAAACAAGATCTACTTCAGTTATTTAGAGACGCGTGGAATATTCCTTCTCTTGTAGCTTGGTTGCCGATGTATTTATTTACGCTAGGAACGCAATTAGTTGCTGTATTTTTAGTCATTAGACTTGTGGAATTCAGAGGTAGAGGAAAAGAATTCGCAGAAAAAACGAGATATTTTAGAAGGCAAGGATTCGTTGCACTTTCTATTTATGCCTATCAATTCCTGGATGTTATACCTAGATGGATAATGTCACTTTTCCTATGTATACCATATCCAACTACCTACAAAACGATATCTAGTACTGTAGGATTTTTATTGAAAACTAGATTTCAATCAATACCTTATTGGATAATCTCTGATTCACTCGGATGTACTCCGATGGTAAATTCAAGTGGAGTTTTAGTTGAACATAATCTCTAGGGTCCATGGGTATTTTTAGTGATTGTCCTGAATTTTCTAATTTGGCAAGGGCTTTTGCTTCTCTGGGAAAAGATTAGTTTTATTGGTGGGTATGAGTGGTTGATAAATGTTATCGCTGGTTTCTTTATCAAATCTAGGAGAATAAGAGAAACAGCTGAAGGAACAGAATTGTATCCTTGGTGGAAACCAAAACGTTTGGATGCTCAAGCTTATTTATATGATGTAGACTGGATAAACATAATAGAGAAAAAAGAAATTAATCACAAAGAAAAAACTGAATCCATTGTTGCACTTAAGGTTACAGCTATTAATCTTGTTTTCAATATTTTTATTTTCTTTTTGCCAGTTACAATATTCGGTTTAATGGTTACTATGAATGCTAGAAAAACTGAAGGTAAAAATTCTTTAAATACTGCAGCTTTAATCTGTGGAATTTTAGGTTTTGTCGTTTGTCTTGCATCAATTATCGTCATGTCCAATATTCCTAATTCGGTACTAGGTCTTGTGTAGTTTATTAGAAAGACCTATTGTTTCCCTTTAATCCTTTTTTTGTAGTTGCATCAAGTAGTAAATGGCTTAGATATCCGAGGAGAAACGAAAAAATCAGATAAATGAAGATTTGCGTATTATAGAGAGGAATGAGAACAAAACAAGTTATAAAAGACAGTATAAAAAAAACTGAGAGTATAAACCAAGAATGAAAGAATTTCCTATGATCTGGATTTGTTGGTCTTTCTATTATATCTGGAAGAATAGAACCAATGAAAGCACAGATAATAGATAGAGATAATATAAGTGTTAATTGTAGATAATTTAAATCTTCTGAAAAACCCCAATAGGAAACACCTACAAGAGGAATTGCTAAAACAAAGCCACCTACAATGTGTGTTATTCTATTAGGCATTGAATAATCTCCTCTCGTTAATTATATAATATGCATATTATAAAAACTAAAGTAAAACAGATGTCATACAATAACACGTATTAAGGATACAAGTTATTTGTTCTTATGGACAATGTATTCTCGACAGCTGAAATCTGGATAGATAAATTAAAGTTAACTACCGATTTAATTCTTCACCTAGATAATAACACTAAATTGCCAAATGGCTGGGGTAAGAGAGAACTACTTATTCACTTAACAGGTTGGGATGAGGAGTTTATAAATTTTTCAGAAAAAATGAGACAACAAGTTATGTTTTATGAGTTTTATGAGGAAAATGGTGAAGATAAGAATCAACAGTTTTTCAGAGATAACGAGCATTTAGATCTTGATTCTGCACTTTTAAAATTTAAAAAACTACGTAAGAAGTTAATCTCAGTTTACGAAGAAATTCTGATTGACTATCCTCAAGATAATGAGGAATTTCTAGGTTTCTTCTCTATTTGGTGGCACGATTTACATCATTTAAAACAAACTGGAATTGATGTGTCAGAACTAGAAAAGTAATCGATTACATTTAGTATATTTCATTTTCTTTATTTTGCGAAAAAATTTTAAAACAGTTGTTGTGTTTGAAATACATCATGAGTGATGTAAAGACAAAAACAAAATTAAAAGGTTTGATTATTAATTCAGCATTCTATACTTTAGCAATAGGCATAGCGATACTAGCTGGATATCTTCTTTATGATTATATTACAAATCCGTTATTGTTATTTTTAGTTACTGATATAATAGCTACATTAGTTATTTTTATTGCTAGTACGATATTTAAGAATACTAGTTTCTATGATCCTTATTGGAGTTTTATTCCGATTGTTATAGCAATCTACTGGTTTATAGTTGGAGGGCTGGAATTAGGCGAATTTAAAGCATCCCAGTTTGTGATTCTAGCTGTTGTTGGTGTATATGGATTAAGGTTGACTTACAATTGGATTAGAAGTTGGGAAGGTTTTAAGCATGAGGATTGGAGATATGTTAAGTACAGAATTGAGAAACCCAAATTATTCTGGATAATCAATCTAACTGGTTTACAGCTGATGCCAACGATACTCGTATTTCTTGGTTGTATCCCTCTTTATCCTGCTTTTACAAATCCGATTCAATTTTCAGAACCGATACAATGGAGTAATATCCTTTTTTATATTCTAGGTCTCGTTATTACAGTAACAGCTATCTTTATCGAAGCGCTAGCAGATGAGCAGCAATATGTTTTCCGTCAGAAGAAACAACCTGGTCAACTTTTAGATACAGGTTTGTGGAGTGTATCAAGACACCCTAATTATTTTGGAGAGATAAGTTTCTGGTGGGGAGTGTATTTCTTAGGCCTTTCAGGTGACACAACTTATTGGTGGGCTTTCGTTGGTCCTTTAGCCATTCTGGTTTTATTCGTTGTTGTAAGTATCCCATTAATGGAAAGTAGATTAAAGCAAAGGTACCCCGATTACAAAGATTATCAAAAAAGAGTTTCACTGCTTATACCTTGGTTTAAGAAAAAATAGTCTACGTACTCTGAGTAAATTACTGTTATTTAGCAGTAATTGATGAAAAAGAAATGAAAAAAATATGAAAAATGTTATGAAAAAAAGAATTAAGGGGCAACATACCAACTATTGAAGAAATATAAGAGTATAATTCCCGCAGCTAATATGATTAAACCATTAACTAACAAAAACATTCTTGAAACTTTTGGTGGCATAGTTTTTCTTCCTTCATCATTTATCCAGAAGATATGTACTAGAGCTGTTCCTTCCCAACTTTTTGGTTTTAAGTCCAGGAAAAGATGAGATGCATGTCCTATGTGATAAAATGCATAGATTGGAACTAGAAAAAATACAACCTCTCCCATATTTCTAATGAAGAATAATGGAATTGAGATTACTAAAGGGAGGAAGAAGGAATGGGTGATTACATTTCTATGTGGAAGAAATTTATCCCAAAGTAAATCATAATCTGGCAATTGTGCTCCAAAATGACATGCCATAAAGGAAAGTACAATCCAAACTGAATGAACTTCCAAACCACTTAACGTAGTTATCTCCAAGTTAATTAAATTAGTATATCTCTCTAAAGCATAGAAAATACCTAAAAAAGCACCCCAGAAAAGAGTACCACCTATAAGATGTATTTTACGATTAGCCAAATAATCACCTTTCGATACTAAAAGAGATGTTAACTTGCTTTTAAACTTTCATGCAAGTAAAATGAAAAGAAAGAATTAGAGGAGAGAACCTTTGATCATCATTAGGGAGTTAATCGCATTATTTCTCTCCTTTTTAAGGTCTTGTTTGATTTTTTCATCAATTTTATTTGTTTTTCGCATTTTTTGCACCTAAATTTACCTACTTGCCCCTTTTAAAGTAACTTGCTCACAGAATGTGAACACAAGTTGTGATATGAAAAAACAAAATCCATATGATAAGAGAGCAAAACATTATGTAAATATTCTATTGAAGATGTAAGTTTTTCAATAAATCTTAAATTTCTAGATGGATTTGTCTACTAGATGGAAGAAAGAATTGTTTATTCAGTTGATTATTACACTGATATCAATGAAGATGACTGTCTAAATTACCAGCTTATGTTTAATGCTGAATATCCAACAATAATAGAAAGAGCCACATTAGATTATTGTAAGAAAAAGCTTCTAAATACTGAAGATCCTGTTAGAATCTTTACAGCAAGAAGTATTCAATCTGAAGGTTCAAAACTTATAGGTTTAATTATAGTTAGACGAAAGGATGGATTAGAAGAAGTTCCTTGGATATCTATGGTTATCCACAGAGATTATCAAAGAAAAGGCATAGGCTCAACATTATTAGAAAAAGCGAAACAGTATTATGATATTCTTCATGGTTGGTGTACACCTGCAGATGGGTATGAAAGAGAAGATGGTTCGGTATATCCAAGCCCTTTAAATTTTTATAAGAAACATGGTTTTATAATCGTAAAAGAAAATGTTAACGAAGTCGAAGGACTAGACTTAGTCGAGATAGCTTGGAGTAAGGAAAATTGAGCAAAAATTCTGTGATTATCAGGCAAGCTAACTTTACAGATATAGAGGGCATAGCTTATGTTGGTTATCATTCTTGGGTAACAACATATACAGGAATTTTTCCAGATGAGTTGATTAAAGAAAGAACACCTGAAAAACGTATACCTTATATTAGACTGAATTGGAAAGGTTTTGAAGAACAAATTTCTGAATATCCGACAAGAAGAATTTTAGTAGCAGAAAACTTTGAAAAGCAGATTGTTGGATTCGTAGCAGGAGGGGAAATTTTCCATGAAAAACAATCATATGACTGCGAAATGTATGCTTTTTATATCTTAAAGGAGTATCAAAGAAAAGGTTTAGGAACGAGGTTGTTTAACGAAATGCTTAGATTTCTCAAACAATTTGATTATGAAACGATGATAATTTGGGTTTTAGAAGAGAATCCAGCTTGTTTATTTTATGAAGCGATGAGGGGTAGAGCTAAAGAAACTATTATACAACATCGAGATGGAAAAGACTATACTGTTATGGGATATGTCTGGGAAGACATAAAAAAGCTATAAAGCAAAAAACTATTAAGAAGCCGTATTTCTTCTACTTTAACATTCCATGAGGTTTATATTTTGCAACCGGAACAACCTTTATTTTTTGAGAAGAAGGTTTTCAAAAATCATTGGTTAAGTTTTGAAAAAAATGAGATTTTTCTTTTAATTAGTTTCTTCTTTTTAGGTGGAGCTTTTGCTAATTACGAACCTTATGCACCTTTCTGGTTACAAGATCTTTTTAGTGTCAATTCTTTTCTTATCATTGGTCTAGTTACTATTATTCCTAGTATAGCAGTTGCGGTTGGAACTTCGTTTTGGGGGTACTTTGCAGATAGATTTGGAATAAAGAAATTTGTACTTCTTGGTATATTTTCATATTGTATTTTGTTTTTTAGTCTGATATTTACAACTAATGCAACATATTTTTTGATAGCTGTTTTAATTGGTACTATCGTAGGTGCAGCTCAATCATCAAATTACTATGCTTTAGGAGAAAAAATAATTGATAAACCTCGTACTGTGGTTTTTGCAAAAATGATCGGAGCAATCAGTTTGTCATGGGTGATATTAAGCCCAATTATTGGTTGGATAAGTGACACATATGAAGAGGAACCTTTAACTGCGATGAAAATTCAGTTGATAATTGCAGTTGTTTTTTGTGTAATTTCTCTCGTATTAGCTCTATTTATCGAGGAAAAAAACCAAGAAAAATACGAAATAGAAGAAAACCTAAAACTTAGTAATAGAAGAACTCTAACCTATTTTCCTTATCTCTTTACAATTATGATGATGGTAGTTTTTACTTGGGAAATGACAGGAGGCTTTTGGGCTTTTATTTCTATTTATTTTCTTGATGTTCTAGTAATCCCAAGAACACTTTATGGTGTTTATCTTATCATTAAAACTGCTCTTGCTATACCATTGTCTTTTCTATTAGGTAGAGTGAAAAGACATGGAAAAAACACTTTGATTATGATTATGTTCGGAACTTGGTCAGTTATTATGTTCTTTTTTATGATGATGTTCCCTTTAAATTGGTTAATGATTCTTTTACTCTATAGTATTCCGATGTATCCATTATATAGTGTGACATATCAAAACATTCTATCTGATCTTACTCCTAAAGAAAGAAGGGCAACTGCTTTTGGTATTATGGCAACTATACGAACTATCGGTTATGTTGTAAGTATATTGTTATTAGGGTTTATAGCTGATAAATTAATTAAAGGTATATTTACAATGTTAATTGCTTCTTTTGTTTTTTCTGTAATTGCTTTGACTTTTATTTTAGTTTTTTATATTATGAATAGATTGAATAGAGATGCTTTAAGAAGCACGGAAGTCTTATAATCATTAACAATTTTCTGTATTCAATGAATAATAAGAATCCAAATTGCATTTGTACCTGGGAGGATGAAAAAAATTGTGAGGATTGTGTACTAAAAGGAAGATTGCATTGTCATTTAGACAAAAAATATAGTATAATCTTCATGATACCTTTTCTAATAGGTTTTGTACCAGCTTTCATTGGTTTAATATTATTAGATTTTCCTTTGAATTTAATTTCAACACTTGTTTGGATTGGATACATGGTGTTTTTCTTTCTTATTTGGGAGCCACCAATTCTTTGTGCTCATTGTCCTTTTTATGCTGAAGGAGAAACAAAGATTTTGAAATGCTCAATAAATTATGGCTTCTTTAAAACCTCAAAATTTAAACCTGGTCCTGCAACAAGATGGGAGAAAATTCAATTCCTTGTCGGAGCTAATATTATGTTCTTAATTCCAATAGTATTTCTAGCTATTGGACAAAAATGGATTTTCTTAGGATTATGTGTTTTTGGTATCGTTCTATGGTATATTACTATTCAACTAAAAATTTGTACAGATTGCATTAATTTTTCATGTGTACTTAATCGTGTTCCTAAAGAAATTAGAGATGAATTTCTAAAAAAGAATCCTGAGATGTATGAAGCTTGGAAAGCAAGTGGCTACGTATGCGATGACGAGAAAGAGGAAGAATAATTATTCTTAGATCAATTTAGCTGTATCTTTTTTCCTATAAAGCACATACTCAACGGGTACTATCCCCCCTCTGTTGTAGTGAGAAAGAATAGCCTCATGATCCTTAGTACAATAATGATCATTAATTGTACACAAAACAGCAATTTCTGATATGTCCATCCAGTTTTCTCCATCAACACTACATTCAGCAATACCATATTGAGAAATAAAGAGTTCATTAATCATATGTCTTTTTAATGACATTTGGATATAAAAACAGAGAAAATATTGTCCCCTTATTGAAAGTGAAATCAGGAGATGCTAAGCATTTTCTTGATATTTTCCGAAAATATCATCTGTTGGGTTGTTTCATCTAATTTTAATTTGGTGTATCTGTTTTTATCTTCATTTAGTATTTGTTCAATTTTTGATGGTTCTGTGTTTGTACCAAAGACTAGATCTTGGAAAGCATTTTCCCAATACAGGAATTTTTCCAAACCAATCGAATCTATTCTTTTTCGCCACCCATCTTGTTCACCTGTTAGATCTAGATATACATTGGCTCTCATACGAGCGAGTTCAGCAGCATCTGTATTCCAGTGACCTCCAAGTTGAGACAGGATAATATTAAGATCTGGAAAAGAATTAGCTATTGGTTCAAGTCTTAAAGGATGCATATCTAAAGACAGAACCATATCTTTTGGAGAAGATTCTGCGACAGTAATTAAGCCAGTATGGAAAAGTATAGGCATATTTAATCTCTGAGCGGCTCCCCAAAGTGGAAGAAAAGCTGGGTCATTATATGGCTTTTTAGGTATTGCAGCTTTTAACATCCGAAATCCAAGAGAATGAGCATCTTGAATTTCTAAAGCATTTGTAACTCCAGGACGAATAAAATAGGTTCCAACAAATCTAGGTGAAAAGTCATCAACAATTTTGAGAATTTCTTTATTAGTAACAGAGTTGAACATTGATCCCATCCCACTAATACATGCTTTAGAAATCTCTAATCGATTCATCTCAGTCATAAGCTCTAAAACATAACCTGGTAGAGCAAGAATATTTGCATGGGCATCTATAATTTCCATCAAAGAATTATAGTTAATACAGTAATTAAATCTATCTTCAAAAATAAATGGGGAGGTAATTTACCTTAATTCATTCTTGAGTAATCTACCTAGTATTTCTATGCCTTCATTTATGTTTGTAGGATTCAATAAAGAATATCCAAGCCTCATTGTATTCGAAGGAACTTTGAAAGCTTCTAATTTACTTTCCTCCGTTATTGCATAACCATTTGACGGGAAAAACTGATATCCAGGAACATACATAACTTCGTTTTTTATAGCTTTCTCGATAAATTCTTTAGAGTTAAAGGTTTTATTCTCAGTTTCATACCAAACAAAGAATCCTCCAGTAGGTTTTGTGAAAACTCCTCTTGGCATATGTTCTTCTACAGCTTTTACCATTGCATCTCTGCGTTTTTTATATTCCTCTCGAATTGCTGGAATTTGATGATCAATATGTTTATCATAGTATTTAGCTACAATTTTTTGGACATATTCTGGAGTACATAAGTCGTAAAATCCTTTAACCTTCACAATATTCTTATAAATGTCAGCTGGAAGAACTGAGTAACCTACTCTGAAAGAAGCAGCTTCCTTCGTTGTTGTACTAATATAAACTATCTTATCATTTTCAACATCATACTTTTTTAGAGGTGAATATCGCTTCCCATAAAACTGAATTTCTTTATAAGCTGCATCTTCAACTATGAGAATATCTTTGTGAGGTAACATTATATCAAGAATATGTTGTTTTCTTTTTTCAGGTAATGTTGTTCCCTTTGGATTATCAGAATATGGAACAAGATAAAGAATTTTAGGTCTTTTATTAAATTTGATTTCACACAGATTTATTGCTACATCAAGGTATTCTGGTAACAGACCATTTTCATCAGAAGGAAGAGTTACAATTTTAGCTCCTAATTTTTGAGCTGGCATTAAAAATCCTAAGTAAGTAGGTCTTGTAGTTAAAATAATATCTCCAGGATTAATCAATATGTCATTTATTGCATAAAGCATCTGTTGTGATCCAGTTGTTATCACAATATCCTCTTTTGAGCATCTTATTCCTTCTTTTCTGTTCATTCTATTCGCAAGAATTTCTCTAAGCTCATCAGAACCTTCAGTTTTTCCATAATTATAATTAATCAAAACAGAATCAAGTTTGTTCTGAAGCAATTCTTGTTCTTCTGATATTATCTCTATTAATATCTGATGAAAGGTTTCTATTGGTAAGACTCCGGGTTTTCCTCCACCAAAATAATATTTCACATTATATTTTAATAATCTCCTTATTTCGCTTTCTTCAGCATTATATACCCAATCTGCAAAAGTTCTTTTTTGTTCTTCAACAGCTTTTTGTATTGTCATATTATTCACTTATCTACTCGCTTTTTACTCGTGCTTTATATACTTAAAAATATATTTACGCATACATAAGATTTATAACGAAATTTTTACAAATGTCAAATATGTATGATGAAACTGATTTGAAAATTATACAAATGTTAAAACGAGATTCTAGAATCAACCGACAAGTGATAGCAGAAAACCTCGATAATATTACCAGGCAAACAGTTCATAATAGAATTAAAGCTTTAGAAGAAAAAGGAATTATTTTGAAATATACAATTCTAACAAACGATAAGAAACTCGGGAAAGAGGTTACTGCAGTAATTTTAGTTATTCTAGATAGAGCTGCAAGTGTATGGGAATTTACTGCAAAAGAATTGTGGAAACAACAGCAAGAGTTGGGAATTATCGAGATGCATCATTTAGCTGGAGAATATGATGTGATGTTAAAATTAAAAACAGAGAGTATAGAAAAACTAGAAAAAATTTTAGCGATAATAACTACAATTAAAGGTGTTCAAAGAACACATACGATGGTGTGTTTATCCAGCTTTGAACAAGGTTTTGTTTTATGAAAGCTTACAACCATTTCTTTCTTTTGAAGTAATAGACAAGACCAAGAAATACAAGAATCATAAAGATCCAAATACCAAGGTAGCCATATTTCCAAGTAAGTTCAGGCATATATTGAAAATTCATCCCATAAACTCCAGCAATAAATGTAAGAGGTATAAAAATAGTAGCTATGATTGTTAAAACCTTCATAATTTCATTCATTTTATTGCTTATACTAGAAAGATAAATATCTAACAATCCGGAGACCATATCGCGATTTGATTCAAGGGTTTCTATAATTCTTACAATGTGATCATAAATATCTCTGTAATAAACAACATCTGTTTCCTTGATAAGTTTTGAATCTCCTCTTAAAATAGAATTTATTATCTCTCTAGAAGGGGTGACATTTTTTCTGACTTGTATGATATTGCTTTTTAATCTGTGTATGCTAAATAGAAGATCTTTAGTTGGTTTTGTAACTAGTTCCTCCTCAGTATCTTCTATTTTTTCACTAAGAGTTTCTAGAGTAATAAAATAATTATCTACAATTGTATCGATTATTGTATAAAACAAAAAATCAACACCAGATCTTCTTATTCTACCTCTTTTACCTCTAATTCTTTCTATAATTGGATTAAATAAATCAGTTTTTTTATCTACAAAAGTGATGACTAATCCTTGATAATATAATAAACAGATGTGATTACTTATCAATATCTCATCAACCTCCAACTTGAATTCCTTTAAAATCGCAAATACATAATCTTCATAAAATTCAACCTTGACTCTTTCATATATATTAACGATATCTTCCATTATAAGAGGGTGAATGTTGAGATTTTTTCCAAGAGTTTCTATATTCTCTTCATTATGGATTCCATAAATAATTAGCCAGTTATTCTTTTTTAAATCTCTTTTTTTAATAAATTCTTCAATTGAAGTCAATTCGTACTTTTTATATTCTGGTTCATTGTATTCTATGAGTACCATTTCAATTGGTTCTTCATTTTTCTCGCCAGTATAGCTTACAGTTCCTGGGGGTGAACCTACTTTGCTTTGATTCTTTCTTTTGTTTGAAAACATTATTCACACATATCTCCTATCAATTATATATTTTATCCAAAAAGATTTTCTTTTCCAGCTTTAAATACTAAATGCTAATCTTACTTTCTATTCTTTTTCTATCCTGTTGCTTTATTTCGTTCAAACCTACAAGCATATCTGGATTGAATTTACTCCAGTTGACACAATTTTCATGATACCAACGAAAAGAAAGATTTTCTTGATAATATGATGGTTCACCTAACCTCAAAGAATCTCTCTCAATGTAATTTTTACATTTATTGCATTTTGAAACTCCACTTTTAGCATACTCTAGTTTCCATTTGTTTTCTCTTACTTTCATAAATAGATTTTTGGTTGATTTTTGAATTATTTTTTCTAGAATTTCTTTTGGATTATTTCCATCTAAATCATTTGAATCGATTTTCAAATGAAAAATATCAAAATTCCCAACAAAAAATATTAGATTTGCAGGTTTGGTGTATTTGAGATCACCATTAATTTTTACATGTTTAGGTAAAATCTTATTTTTCATTATATATCTAGCTAAGGTAGATGAAAGCATTTCTGATAACTGTTTTTTATCATATTTCTGTACTTGACCAGTTTTGATCCTGCCGTAAACGTTTCTGATCACAGTTCTTTCGATTTCTTCAATATATTCCCGTTTTTTGATAACAAAGAAAAATCCCTCAGGAATTTCCTTTTCAATTTTCATTTGTATGAAATTTCTGGGATCTATGGAATATCCCCATTCTGTGTCTTCATCTAGATTTATTTTCATCGGTTTACATTAATAAACAATTTCAGATATTTATCAGTTTCTTAAGTCAGTAATATTTTTTCCTAATCTTTCCATATTCTTCCTCAAGTGTGCTCATGTATTCTCCTGTTAAATTTATCAAAGAATGCGCATCCTGAACTGTAAGATTCATTTGATAAGTTCGATGGAATTTATCTCTCTTCAAGATGAACCATGTTACATCTTCTTCCAAAACATCTCTGAATTTCTCTGAAGTTTTTTCTATAGCTTCTACACATGTTTCATGATTTTCTTCAGAATCACTTGCCCATTTAAGAGGATAGGTATAAAATGTTGTTCCTTTTTTTCGAAATTTTAATTGTAAACCTTTTGTATCTTCATCAGGTATGAATCTCTTAGTATTAATTATCCATTTATTAAGCAAACCATTATTCGGTAAAATTGCTGTGGTCCCATCAGATTGATCTACTTTAGTATAATTTACAGTCACTTCAATTACTACTCCTTCTGTATCCATATCAGCTATAATAATATAGTCCCCTATTGTAAATGGTCTACTGACAATCAAGTAAAGTCCTGCTAATAAATTACCAATAGTAGTCGTAGATGCAAAACCTATCGCAGTACCTAGTAAAGCCGCTATACCAATAAGTGTACCTTTGAAAGCTTCGAAACTATTGAGATAGGCTATAATACAAAATGGAATAATAATTATATTTCCAAGAATTCTTAGAGTGTTTGTTATAGTAGGTGTTACTCTCTCTTTAATTGCTCGAATGAGTAACCTCCAAAGGATAATTAATACAATTGCGACAAAAGAATAAAGAATAAATGGAAGTATGTACTGATTCATAAGAACTTCTGTGTATGGATTCTCTATTGTTGATGTTGGATTTTTTTTCAAATACCAAGTATTATAAGCATTAGATATGAAATTACCTTCTACAAAATAGCTGTAAAAAGCCAATACTACTATAGTTATGAAAATTGCAGCTAATATTATATAAACAATGTATTTCTTTCTAAATTTCATATATCAAGTATAGTATCTTGTTTTTTAAATTTTTTACTTAAGCGTACATATATATATATCAACGACTATTTTTAAGTATGAGCGAAAGAGAAATAAAATTTTACAAATTACTAGCTAAAAAATACGAGCTAGCAGAACAATTTTACAATTTGAAGGAAGATATTGATGAACTTGAAGCTAAAAAAGCTTCTTATCAGAAAAAACAGGCTTTAGTAAATAAAGACAAACAAGATCATATGGTTAAACAATCAAAACTCAAAGAAGAAGGAAAATTGGATAAGGCTCTTAAACAAGAAAAAACTATAAAGGAAAAAGAACAAGATATTCTTGAGGCAAAGAAAAAAATTCAAGATATAAAGAAAAAACTTGAGAAAAAAAGGCCTGAGATTGAAAAAATAGAAAGTGATTTGAAATCTGTTGATTCAAAATTACAGCTAGATTTTCCAAACAAATTCCAGAATTAGGTTTTAAGTAAAATACAACTCTTTTTTATTTTTATACGAACAATAATTCGTTCTATAATCCTTTAAAACAAAGTTAATATAATGATTCTTGGACTAAATAACTGTTGATTTAAGGTTCAAATCGAATCCATCGTTGTAAAATAAATAGTGATGAAAATGCGTAAACAAAGAATAATAAAGGATTACGATGCCCTCAGAAAATTGCACAAAGAAGGGGTTATTGCCCAAGTTAAAGCATTTCCTGGAAAGAAGAAATCTATGGATCATTTAGCTGTTGGTTTCATCGGACCAAAAGGCACACCATATGAAGGAGGAAAATATAAATTGGAAATATTCTTCGGATCAAATTATCCCTACAAACCTCCATTTGTAAGATTACATACACCAATTTTCCATCCTAACTTTTGGCCAGATCCAAAGGAATATCCTGGTAAACGAAATATCTGCTTGGCATTAGTAGATAATGAATTGATTGGTAAACATGATGGTTGGTCTCCATCCAAAAATATTACCTCGGTTATTTATTCTATCTTAGCTATGTTCAACATCGATGGAGCATATGTTAATCCTAAAGATGTTTTCAATAAAAAAGCAGCAATTGAATTTCTGAATGATAGGACCAAATTCATAAAGAAAGCAAGAGCTGTTAATAAGAAATTTGCAAATTCATTTTGGTGAAAATCAATTAAGTATTTTAATTTATGGAGTTTAAAAGATGTCAAATGATGAAAATGAGCTTCCAGAAGAATATAAGTTTCTATTAAAGAAGATAGAAGCATTGGAAAAAGCGCTGGAATTTTACAAAATTGAAAAAGTCGTTAAAGATACTGAAAGAGAAGAAGAAATAAGTGCAGAAACAATCACTGAAGAAGATCTCCGAATAGAACCAAAACCTGAGATTGTTATTAATCCAAAAGCATACCTCAAACTAGCAAAGCATTCATTAACTTATGCTAATCCATCTATCCCGAAAAGTGACTGGGTAGAAGTAATTGGACTTCTTACAGGAAAAATTAGAAATGAAGAAACACCTTTAGAGCAGATATTTGTTGAAGATTATTGGCCAGTCGATCAAGGTGATGCTGTCAGTGTAGAAATTGTTGATCAAAAAATATTTTCGGAGATCTTTGAGAAAAAAAACAGCGAGCATTTCATCATCGGTTGGGCTCATTCTCACCCAAGTTACACTCCTTTTCTTAGTGGAGATGATCTCAGAACACACCGTCGATACCAGACTTTTTGGAATAAATCGATTGCTTTAGTTATAGATCCTCTAATGATAGCACCTAACAATTATGGAATAGGTGTGTTTAGAATTCATAAAGATAAACAAAATTATTACGAATTATCTACTGAAATACAAGGAATGAGTAGTGAAGCATGTTTTGAATCAATTAACATGTTTATGAAGAATCAACTAAATATAGAAGAATAATTTATTGGATTGTAGAGAATTGGAATTAAATAACTGGAAAACCTATTTAGCAATCACTATCATCGGAGTAACAATAGGTGTACTTTTTTTAGCAATAAATGGTAATTTGCCAACTGCTCTAATGGTTTTTTTCATTACTCTGTACCTAGTTGTTGCTTTAAAATTCCTACTTGAAAGACATCACTATAAAAAACATAATTCTGTCTTAGCTAGTACCCAATTTCTCTTACTCCCTTATGTAGTTCTGTTAATGGGAAATTATATATCTCCTATAGCTTTGACAGTAGATATCTATGTTATAAGTGTTAATTCAACTGATGTTTTCTTCTTAAATTTAATCTCAATTTCGTTAATAATTCCAGTTATAATTCTCTCTCTGCTCTTTAGCAAATATTATTCAAATAGATGGCCTGCAATGGCCATTAATAGAAAAATCAAAAGAGGAAGGAAATTTCCTTTCTTATTTCATTCTGTATTCATTATTACCTTCTTAATCGGATTTTTCATTAATTGGCAAATTGATTTTGTTTGTTTCATTTTTGTTATTCTTTATTTTGTCTACATTTTTAGGTACTTCATTGTAGTAGCAATTAACAAATCCCGAAAAGAAGTGAGAGTGAGTGCAAGAACTGCAACAAGAGCTTCTAGTACAAGATCTACAAGTGCATCTCAGAGAAGTGGTCAAGTTCCTGTAGCTTCTAGAAGTGGTCAAAGATCAGTTTCAGCTCGTTCCACTAGTGCAACTTCTTCATCTAGAAGAAGTAGTTCAGCAAGAATCGATCGCGGAATTGATGCTACAACAGCGTCAAGAAAAACCGTTAAAACAACTAAAACTACAACACCAGTCTCTAAAAGTATCTTTCCAATTGGTACACCAAAGAAAGAGGAGATGAAATGTATAATTTGCTACATGGATTTTGATAAAAAAGATACAAGAAGAATTATTCTGTGTCCACATTGTAAATATCCAGCTCACGAAGACGAATTCTTAAACTGGTTCAATAAATCAAGATTATGTGCAAGATGCAACCAACCTATCTCAACTAAATATGTAAACAATCCTAAATATAGAATATCTGTAAAAGTTTATATCGAAAAAGTGATTGAAAAGATATAAAAGTTACAAATGCCAATAATTTAAAAAATAAGTGTATATGAACATTAAAAGAAGAAGGTTTAACGATGAGGACAATAACACAGCTCTCTACTGCGTTTTTTCTTTCACTACCATTGTTTGGTGTAGCTATTTACTTCTTTATCCAGAATGATAATGATAGGGGAAAGGTTTTCATTTTCATAGCAATTTTCGCTCTTTTATCACTCATCATTGTGATACGTAGTATCTACTATCTTAGGCATAGTGCGACTTTTAATGAAATCTTTTTCGTATTTATTATACCTCTAGTTCCTGTTACACTCGTTCTGATACAAATTCTATTAGGAATCTATAATGATCCAATTCCAATAGTTACTCAGAGTATTTTTGACATTGGTAGTACAAGCTATAGTTTTTACATTAATGTAATTGATTTTATTCTTCTTCCATTTTACATCATTGCTAATTTCCTTTTACTCAGAACATTTATACGCTATCCTTTCATAAGATTGAAAGGTACTAGCGAAAAAGGAATCCCTCCAAAACTATTTGGATTTTTGTTGATGTTAATTATTCCAGCGACTTATATACTGTTATCCTTCTTCTATCTGGAAAATCTATTTCTCATGGTTTTTGGAATAGTTTATTTCTATACTGGACTTCTAACATTATTTGTTTAAATTAAATTAAAAGAAAATTATTTCGGTCTTTTTTGTTTTGGCTTTTTTTGTGTAGGAAGTTTTTGACTTGGAGTTTTTTGTTTTGGTTTCTTTTCCTCAATTATTTCAGTTATCTCTTTTGTAGCAGGAGCTTCTCTCTCTCTTTTCTCTTTTATATTCTCTTCTTTGGGGATAGTTCTTGATTCTTGTTTCTCAGTTTCTGAAAATTGATCTTTGTTACTGGTCGGAGGAATCTCTTCTTTCTTCTCTCTTTCCTCCTTCTCCACAGCTTTCGAATCTAAGATCTCAATCTCTCTAAATTCCTCTTTTCTAGGTGGTGCAGACTCTTTTTTCTCCTTTTTCCTAGATTCTTCATCATCAGGAATTATGTTTTTTTCTTTAGTTTTCTCGAATTGATTCTGCTTTGGAATTTTTGATTTTGGTATTTTTGATTTAGGAATGCTTTTACTGCTTCTTTTAGTTTCAGTGAATCTTTCTGAGCTTGGTTTTTTAGATTGAATCTGTTCCTCAAAAATTCTCTTGTTTGTTCTTCTGTTTTGTTTTAGTTTAGACTTACTAGGAGCTGGAGTCTTATTGTGTATTTTTTCTTTTTTAGGAGGTAAATTAATTTCTTCACTAATATGTTGTTTAGGGATTTTAGAGGAAGGTGTCTTTTGTTTAGGAATCTTTGAATCAATTGGATGTTTATGTTTTGGTCTCTTTGAAGAAGGTTTCTTTTTCTTAATTTTCTTGCTCATATGTAAGTCACCTTTAGTTTGCCTTTCAATTGGATTGAGAAAGTCTACTGATTTTATACCATTTTTTTTTATTTTCTCATTCAATTCTGCTAATTATTTTGAAGTTATCGAGATTTTAGATAGTTTTGAACTGAGTTTCTATTTATTTTCCTAAATAATAATGTTTTTTATACTGAAATAGATAATTTTTTAATATTCCGATGTAATATAAGTTAGTTGTATTAAAACAGGATTGATTAATATGAGCGATGAATTTGAAGAATTATCCTTTGATGATGAAGAAGAAGAATTTGAAGAAGAAGAGATTATCTCTAAAACACCTGCAAAATCCAAAACTCCTGCAAGTAAGAAAATAAGCGTTTATTTCCAAAGCACAATTGGACCAAGTCCAAAACAAGAAAAACTCGTTGTAGCTACAGATGCACCAATCGGTGATATCAAATACACTGTTAGCCAAATATTTGGTTTACCTCCAGATGAGTTTCACTTATCACATGCAGGAAGAACCTGTGATCCCGATGATACTTTAGAAGATTATGGTGTTGAAGATGGAGATACAATCTTACTTATCCCTGTCTCTACAGCTGGATAAGAAAAACTATTTCTCTAGAAAATGATGATAGTTTCTCTTTTCTTTTCATTTTTTTTAATAAATTTAATATACTAAATATTGAGAGATGCATATAATGAGTAAAAAAACTGATACTGAGTCTAATTTTTTTAACGAAGCTTTTTCAAAAGAAGAAAGAACGAGGTTAGATAGACAATTAAGGTTACCTGGATGGAATCAGAAAGCTCTGAAAGAATCTACTGTAGTTGTTGTAGGAATAGGAGGATTAGGAACAGAAGTTGCTAAAAATCTAGCTATGGCTGGAGTTGGAACCTTACATCTGATAGATTTAGATATTATCGAATACTCAAATTTGAATCGGCAGATTCTTTTTTCAGATGCAAACGAAGGTGAACCGAAATCCAAGGTAGCAGCAAGAACTCTAAAACAAATTAATCCTTATAGTAGATATATCTGGCATCATTCGAACCTTGAAGATATCGATCCTGAAATCTATGTTTCAGCTGACCTTCTTATATCTGGTTTAGACTCAGTTGCTGCAAGAGGTGAACTCAATAGAAGAGCTGTTCAATATAAGAAACCTTTGATAGATGGTGGAACAGTGACTTACTACGGACATGTTTATACGTATTTTCCAGGTAAAAATGCTTGTTTACAATGTGATCCACAACCGGAAAGAGAAAGAGAGACCTTAGCAGCATGTACTTTGGTGGGGATTCCAAGAAAAAGATCTCATTGCTTACTCAAAGGACAACTGTTCTTTGAATCAAAGCATAATAGACCTCCTGATACTTCAGTAAAGGAAGAGATGGATATTGTACTTGAATATGCAAACAATTTAGCAAAAGAATATTTTCCACAAGAAAGCTTATTTTCTATTGATGAAGCGGTAAAGATGGTTGATCAACATGATCCTACGATTATTACAATCAATGCGGTAATTGCTTCTCTTCAATCACAAGAAGCTTTGAAAATACTTCACCACTTGAAAGGCATCGAACTTGGTTCTATAAATCTCGAATACGCCATTTATAATGGATTAATTGGAAAATTCTTCTACTTTGAGAAACCTCCTAATAAGAAATGTACTCTTTGTGGTGAAAATGCAGCTGTAATAGAAAAGCTGAAGTTACCCAGAACAACAACTGTGGAAAATATTCTATCAATAATACGAAATAAAGGATATACCTATGATTTAGACTTTCTACCATCATTCTGGAGAATGGATATGAAAGATCCAGAGGAAGTGAAGCTACATCTAACCTTGGGAGAACAAGGAATTCGTAATTATGAAACATTCTATATTAGTGGTGTTAATAAAGATAAGAAAGAAGTGGATTTTTATATCCAACTCCAATTGATATGAATGCTTACCTAATACTAAATCTATATAATGTAAAATAAATGAGTGTGCAAAGAATGACTTAGTTTTCTAAGACTGTATTCTTTGACTTTTTTAATTTCTGATAAGCTTATTGAATTGCTTATACTGCAGATACATTGGTTGCTTGTGAACCTCTATCAGTTTCTTCAATCTCAAATTCAACTTCAGTACCTTCTCTAAGATCATAAAATTCTCCTTCAACTCCAGATCTATGGAAGAAGATGTCCTTTTCGTCTCCTTCGACATTGATAAAACCGTAATTGCGGTCATACCATATTCTCTTAATATTACCTTTCACAAGGATTCCTCCTTAATTAGTTATATAGAAGCTTTTTAAACTTCTGTGAAATTAAAAACTGCTAATCAGAAATTAACTAATCTTTTAAATGACTACTTCAAAATCTAACAAACACCTTTTAATTACTCTATTACCAAAAATACTCACTAATAAACTATTTGTTCCAAACGCAGTGAAACGTGATGATTATCTCTTTTTAAAAACCTTGCAGTAATACATAGAAGATATTGTATATCAACCTTTGAAGCTTACCATCTTGTTGTGTTTTCTTGTAAATTTTTTCTAAATCAGCATCTTTTCCAGCGCTATCCTTTAAGGAATACTCACCATCTTTCCTTGTGTATATAAGATTAAATTCATCTTCAAAGAATTGTTTTAAATAGCTTATTTTTCCTTCTTCAAGAACATCTTCAAATTCTAAGTAAGATAAGCCTAATCCTTCTTCAGGTGGATGTACTCCTTGAATTATGAAATTTAAAACAATGTCTTTATACTTGCACTTCGGACATTTCAGGTGTTCAAACAAAGTTTCATATTCACCATCAAATTTTGTGTCGCATCTCTTACAATAAAACTTCATCTAGTTATTTTAGCTTTACTACTTTAAAAAACTATATAATTAAAAATAGGAAAATTATCCTTATTGTTGTTAAATTATCTCTTCTTTGCATTATCAGGAAGAACCCTATTATAAAACTGCTTATGATTACTTATTAGTAAAGGAGATACAATTTAGTATTATTTCTGTTATATCTATCATCTTTTAGCATTTTTATAAATACAACATATTCAGATTAACTGATAGAAACAGATTTGAACATGTTTTACAATTCTATAAAGTATGAATATCAATATCAGACTTAGCATTTTATGCTCTAAATATGGGGAAGAAAGGTTCTTAAATTGGTGCCATTCATTAGAGATTTTTAGATTCTGCCAAGCTCATCCTTATCCAGATGATTTTGCATCTGATAGATTTATAGCTGTTCTAAAATTCACAAATAAAGAGCAGCTGAAGAAGATTCTCAAATCACTTAAAGTGAATTTTGAAGAAGTAGACTTAGATATTTATTTGGAACAAGAAGAAACAAAAGTTATTTATGGAAAAGCAGAGATAAAGCAATCAAAATGCTTCGTTACAATCAATGAAGTTATAGGAATAATTGAAATAGAAGTCTATGGTGTTGAAGAAGATCCTTATGCTTTAACTAATGAAACATTTCACAGCGCAAAGAATATTGATGAATTTTTAAAAGAGTTCGATTATGAATTTTGTAGTTCACCATTTGATGATAACTATTGTATCACACCTGAATTCTATCCTGTAGTGTGGGAATGATAACTTCTCTAACTTGAATTACATTTTGTAATAAAATCTTATTAATGTTTTAAATTGCAATTTCATATGAATTATTGTACAAAATCAAGGGTGGAATACAATACTTCAACTCTTGAGAAGATCTTTCATGAACCAGAAGCAATTTTGAAGGTATGTTTATTTAAACGTGCATATTATATTAATAATGACTTGAAGATTGATTTCTAAACTGAGGTTTCATTGCGAATGAGGTTGATCTTCTTTGTTTATTACATATTTGAGTAATTTAAGATTGTTTCAAAGAATATTAATAAGTGTTTTAATATTTTAGTTGACAATAAAGATAAAACCATTTTGAACAGATTATACGAGTGATGTTATTTCAAATTAATTCAAGAGATTACGAATCTAGAAAGGAGATGTAAGATGAAAATAGAAAATTATAACTGTTTTAGTTTAGAGAAAAAAGGAAATGCAAGTCCTATCAACAATATGAGAGCAAGATTTGCACGAGTTGATTCAGTTCTTAAATACTTCAAAGAAATTGTGCCAGAAGACTTGAATCGATATGTGTTTGATTTGAAAAATAAATTTGATGGAGATATTGGTGACTATAGATTTGATAAGAAAGCCTTCGATTGGAAGGAAATTCGCGAAGATTTAGATTTATTGCCCAATTTTCCTGATCTTGAAGAATCAGTTTTTCAATACATCTGTAAAACCATTAATCTTCCGACAGATTATAAATCTGAAAATGGAGAAATTGAATTATCTTTTTATGATCGTGTTAAAGCTGGAGAAACTGTTTCTTATTACTTAGTTAGAACACTAGCAGATATTTATGGAAAACAGGAGGGAACTAAAATTTACAAACAAATAGTTCCTCTGATGATAAAAGAAAGAAGAAGAAACGAGAAAGAAGAAAGACCAGAAGATCCCAAAACTGTTACTATTTTAGATTCCAATAAAAGTTCAATTGAAGCTTGGTGTAATATTGGTCTAGTAGATTTCTCGTTTTGTATTTTTGATGATTATAAGATAATATACAGATTTGATAAATGTTTAACACCAGAGGTTCTGAAGGAGTTTAATGATCCAGATATAGCTTATCTAGCTACTTGTTATATGGCTGATAATCCTGAATTTAATGAGGGAAGAATTATACATATGCGAAGAACACAAACGCTTCATCACGCTAAATTCTGTGATGAATTATATTGGAATAATTATATACATCCAGATACAGAACAACCATCTTTAGAATTCACAGAGAAAATAGGGAAATCTGTTTGAAAATAATATAAAAAAATGGAAAAACAATCCCTAAAGGATTAAACATCCTTTGCTGAAACTGTTTTTCTGCCATTATTGGAAGCTCTTTTTGCGCATCTTCTTGCAATTTCTGCTACCCTTATATTGAACTCTTCATAGAATCCTTCAGAAACATTATAGTCTCCAAGTGTTTTGATATAATCCCTTAATTTTGTTTTTACTATTAGAAGCTCTTTAGGCTCTTCAACTACTTTCTTTGGCATTTCTTACACCTAATTTAGTAAATCAGACTATACCATATCTTGTATTTAAACTATATTATCAGAATAAAAAATAAGTATAGATTCTTCGATTAGATTATTGTTCTTTTAAGATTTTCTTCAAAAACATTATCTGTCCAACATGATAAGAATTATGAGTCATCGCTACGGTGAACAATTGGATTCTAGGCACATTACGATTGTTTGGTAGTTTTTCTTGTAAATCATGTCTTTCCAATAGTTCTTCAAGTGCTTCTAAACCATCTACGAATCGTTTTTTAAGTTTTTCAAAATTCTCATCCTTTTTCATATACTCCTCTGTGGGCCAACTCCCTTCATCATCCCATTTTGGATCATTACCTTTAATATTTTCAATAAAAATATCTTGCCAAAAAACTGTGTGAAATAAAAGCTGCCAAATAGAGTGAGAATCTTCTGAAATGTGAATTCTAGCAATATCAATTTCTAATTCTGAAATAGCTTTGGCAGGATTAATGTGTGATAAAGCTCCTTTTAAACTATTTTTCAGAGAGAATTGTATTTCTTCTAACATGTACATAGATTGATGAGGGATACTTAAAAAACATTTGTGACAGACGATTTTAAGTTACTACTCTTAACTTTTATGCACTACGGTGACATATTCTGGAGCTTGTTTTCTCTTCCCTAACATCCACATCCATCTTTTAAAATCTAGACTGAATGTT
>CAZJUB010000023.1:0-37509 GCA_964549075.1 uncultured archaeon
ATCTGGCTAGACCAAAAATTCTACCCGAATATCTATTCATGCAGTATATGACATTTATTAGAGATTTAATTGATAGATTACCAAAAGCAAGGTAAAGGAAATGTGAAAAAAAATGAGTGAAGAAAAACAAGAAGAAAAAGGAAAAACAAAAGCAGCTACAGAAGCAGTGGTTACTCCAAAAGATATCAAGAGAGTATGGGACGAAATCTACAGCGAATTGAAAAGAGTCATTATTGGCAAATTGGATATTCTTGAAGATATGTTCATATCTCTATTGGCAGGAGGACATTGTCTTTTAGAAGGTGTTCCAGGTATAGCAAAAACAGTGATGGCGAAGACCTTTGCACAAACTCTAGGATGTGAGTTTAAACGTGTTCAGTTTACACCAGATCTATTACCATCTGATGTTGTAGGTACCACCATTTATGATCCTAAAGCAGGAACATTCAAAATGAGAAAAGGACCTATATTTACCAACATTCTTCTAGCAGACGAAATTAACAGAAGTCCTCCAAAAACACAAGCTGCTCTATTAGAAGCAATGGCAGAAAAACAAGTTACAGTAGAAGGTACAACCTTCAAACTCGAAGATCCGTTCTTGGTTATCGCTACACAGAATCCAATTGAGCAAGAGGGAACTTATCCTCTACCAGAAGCTCAGGTGGATAGATTCATGTTTAAGCTTCTAGTCGATCTTCCTTCCCCAGAGGAGGAAATGGAAATCATCAGACTTAAGCATAGACAAATTCGACAAACTGTTAGAAGAGTCACAACTCCGATGACAATTGTCAAAATGAAAGAAACTGTTGAAACCAAGATCTATATCCATGAAGATATAATGGAGTACATCAAAGAAGTTGTAGTAGCTACAAGGAGAGATTCCAGATTGCAACTTGGAGGAAGTCCACGATGTAGTATTGCTTTATTGAGTTCTGCAAAATCAGTTGCAGCTATGAGAGGTAGAGACTATGTTATTCCTGATGATGTTAAGAGAATAGCAAGAGTAGCTACAGCACATAGGTTGCAAATGAAACCAGAAGCAGAGTTAGAAGGAACAACAGGTACAATGGTTGTCAATGAAATATTGAGAAACCTACCAGTGCCTGTGTAGATTTAAAAGAGAAATAGGTGGAAATAGTGTTTACACGCCGTGGAGGATGGTTGGTATTTGCTGGAATCATCATGATTAGCGTAGGCTTTGCTCTAGCCGGATATTTATCAATCAACGTTATGTTCGACTCGTTCGGATTCAATCCACAAGCAAACGATACCTATGTTGATCCAGGAGAAGCTCAAGGGTTTGGAGTAATGGATTTCCTTCATTTCTATATGGATAGAGCAGGAACCTTGGTCTGGTTCTTTATAATAGGTGGAGTAATGTTAATATTCTCCGTTCTATTGGGACTACCTTTCTATAGATTGGGATCCAATCCAAAATCAATTGAAATAAAACGACGAGTATCAAAACCAAAAGCATTTGCAGGAGATTATGTATATATTGAAGTTACTGTAAGAAACAAATCTGTAAACCAATTACCTTCAATTGAAATATATGATGCAATACCTGAGGTTTTTGACCTAGTATTAGGAGAAAATTTCATTGTAACACAACTAAATCCCAGACAGACTATAAGTTATGGATATGTTGTACGAATTCCAATTAGAGGATTATTTGAGATAGGTCCAACAAAAGTTATTATAAGAGATAGAATGGGATTCTATGCAACAGAAGGAAAAATCAAGTCTAAAACAGAAATACTAGTTTATCCAAGTTATGAAGATATAAAGAAACTAGAGATGGTTGGAAAGAAAAGACAACTTGGTTTACTTTTTGGAGTACACAGAACAAAACTCAAAGGTATGGGTACTGAATTCTGGGGTATTAGGAAGTATCAAACTGGTGATGCTTTCAAATTCATTGATTGGAAAGCTTTCTCTCGTTCTGGTAAAATGATGGTTCGTGAATTCGAATCTGAAGAGAATATCCGTCTCATTATCATGGTAGATTCTTCTGCTAGTATGGGTGCCGGTTTACCTCGAAATACTAAACTTGAGTATGCTATCCGTAGTGCTGTACTTCTTATCCATTTGGCATTTGAGAAACGAGATCTTGTCGGTTTATGTGTTTATGGTGATAAAGTTAAGAATTGGGTTGATATCACTTCTACTCGAACCCGTTTATTCCAGTTTCTTGAAGTTTTAGCCCATACTAAACCAGAAGGTGAATCTAACCTTGAGAGTGCTATAGAATATGTGCTCCAACGAGTTAAGCGTTCTTCTTATCTTATTATTTTAACTGACCTTGAGTCTCATCCAGAGAAAATGGTCCAAGCAGTTCGACGTGCTCGAGCTAGAAAGCATAATATTACTTTATTGTCTCCTTTTGGACCTTGGTTTGAGATTGTATCTCAACAGCTTTCTCCTTTGGAACAGATGATAGGTTATGCAATGGTTGAGAAACAATTAGGAGAGCGACAGAACATGTTTAAAATGCTTCGCAGATATGATGCTGTATCAATTTCTGTAGGACCAGATGACTTTTTGCCAACAGTAATGGCTCAATTTAATAGGATGCAAAGACAAGGGTGAAGAAAATGGAATCATTATCAGATACAAGAATTATTAACCTTGGAATAAGAGGTGTTCAAAGAAGGATTAAGGGGGCTCGAACCCAAACATTAATTACTCATACAATTGGAAGATTATTAGCAATTGGTGCGATAGCTTGGGTATTAATACAGCTCTTTACAATCATAGCTTTCGATGATCCCGCGAAATTTCCCGAGGGTTATTTTATTGATTCTCTCTCGTTTATCTTCATCTTGATTGAATTAATAGCTATTATCATCTTTACTGCACCTCTGATGATCTTTGTTGCGTTCTTGGGTGATGATGCTACTGGTATTTTATTAGGAGCTAAAGCGTTTCTAACAGGGGATCTGTTTGGTAGTATAAGTCCTCCTTCAGGAGTGAATAGTAATTTACTGTTTGGTACAGAAGCTTTAGATATGTTTTCATCATTTGCATACTTATTCAGTCCAGAGATATTACAACCTTTACGTATAGCAAATAGAGCGTCACTTATGCTGTTTTTCATAGTGTTGCTTATCATATCTTTAGCAGCATTCCTATTTAGAGCAGATATGCGTTCAGCTGCAGCTGCTTTTGTTAGTATTCAAGTAATAGTATTCCAAGGAAGTGTTCAATTATTATTCGGTTCAAGTTTCCGATTTTCTCCAACAAAGAATATTGGAGAACTCTTCTCAAATAGTGTAGTACTAATAGCACTCGCTTCATATCTATTTCTGGAAATTGCTTTACAGATATCATACATCTCACAATTGCTGAATCCAACGCAAAGCAGACAACAAAGAGTTTTGAGAGCACTAAATCGTTTAGATCAATTTAGACTTGGCGTTACGAAAGCTACTCCAGTTACGTTCACAGAAACAGAGGAAACGAAAGAAGCTGGAGAAAAAGAAGAAAAGCAAGCTACCAAATCTATAGGTAGTACAGGTAGTGCTATTGCTCGTAAATTTGGTGTTGCAGGGATGACTTATTTCTTAGAAAAGGCTTCAGATTCCTTATTCTCTCGTCCTGGAGGACAAAGAGATAAACTAACATCTAGATTACAAAGGTATCATGATGGATTGATACACAGTGATCCTAGAGTGGATGAAAAACTAGTTGGTGCTGAAGTTTCTGTTAAACCACTTATGACAATAGTTTATGTTCTAACTTCAGTTATCTTCAGAGTTCTTATTATGTTAGCAGGATTATATGCCATACTCAATCCTGATGTTTTACTATTTGTTTTGAGATATCCTGCTCCAATCTACAATTCATTAGAAATGTTACAACCAGAAGGTGTTGTGTTACTACTCATTCCGATAGTTGTTATTATTCTGCTACTTACTTCTTTGATTGGTTATATCCAAGAGAGATTCTCAAAACGTTTTGAAGAATCTTTAGAATCAACATTGGAGGAAGAAGAATTCTTTGAAGAAGAACTTCCTGGTATAATAACTGAAGGAGAAATAGAACCAATATCGGAAGAAGAATTGTTCTATGAACAACTTTCAGAAGAATTTGGGGACGACATTGAAGAGTGATGCCCTCTCACTCATTTTTCCTTTCCTTTTTCTATTTTTCATTATTTTGCAAAGAATTTTTTCCACTGGAAACAATAAGGTCCTTCTTGCAAGTGTATCCTATTAAGAAGGTGACTACTTAACAGTAGTGCAAATTATAAAAATAAAATGAAAATAAAGAAAAGAGAATTAGGTTCTTTTATACATGAACCTTTCCCAGTTAGATACATCAGGAACTTGAGGTGATAGTTCTTTTCGAACTCTAATTGATTCTATTATTTCAGCTTCAAGATTTGTTGGTACTGGTTCAAATCCTGTGAATTCATAACCAAAGAATGCTTTTCCTGAGCTGTTTCCTCTGATCTCATCTGCTAGATCAATTGTTTCAGCTGTAGGTATTTTACCTTTAATTCTTGTATTTTCTCCTTCTTGAATCATGTCTAGAATTATTCCTCTATTTTGAGTAATTACTTTAGACATGTTACCTACAAAATCTGAAGGTACTTTGATATCTATGATTAATATAGGTTCAAGAAGATGAGGATCACTAGTTAGGAAAGTTGTATGAAAAGCAGCTAAACTCATCTGGAATATTTCACTAAATCCAGTATGAGCTGGATCAACGTGGACAGTTGCATCTGTAATGATAAATCGTGTTCCCATTAAAGGTTCCTTTGCCAGAGTTGCTCCATCGCAGAATTCATGAAATATTTGAATGATATATGCTTTAATATTATCTAGTCTCTGAACACCTGTTGTAGCATCTATCAATACATTGGTATCTTTGATATACCATATCCTTCTAGCTAATTTAGAATCCCATTCTGCTTGTTCATGAAGCATATTTGCTCTTTCTCTTCTGTCTTGGTCATTATGGACTTTTCCTGATTTGATAAGTTTAAACGATTTTTCATCTAAAGGTTCAACATGAACCATTAATCTGTTGTGTCCATTTGGAGATTTTGCATGAACACTGATTCCAGGTTTAGTTGGGACTTCTCTATATACAATAATTGGATCACTTACCTCAATAGGAACTTGTTCTTCAATCCTTGTCACTAATATCTCTATTTGAAGAGGGTCAATACCTGAAAGAACGTATGTTTTGGATTCTTGATCATGTCGAAATGTAGCAGTTGGGTCAGCCATAATCCATTTAGAAACAACCTCTCCAAGTTTAGCGATATCTTGAGGATCTTTTGGTTTGATAGTTCTACTTACCACCGGTTCAGCTACATAAGAAATTTCTTCAAAAGGAGTTAAGTGTTCTTCCTTGCCTTCTCTGACAAAGGTCTCTCCTGCTGGAGTGATAAAACCATAAATAGCAAATAGATTGCCTGCAGGAATTTCATCGACATCAAGAATGTCAGTGATTTCCATTACACCTAAACGTTTGATTCTGCTAGTTGTTTTTTTACCCATCAAATATAATGTATCTGAACTTTTGAGTGTTCCTGAAAATACTCTACCAATTAAAGTAGGCCGCTTTGATTTGGGTTCAATGAAAATTTTAGTTATCATACCCATCAAAGGTCCATTTCTATCACAGTTCATCAAAGCTTTACCTTCAGGAGTTTCGATATCTCCATCCCAAATAGCTGGAATTTTTAGCTTCTGTCCTTCAACTGGATTTGGAAGGTGTAAAATAACCATCTCAAGAAGAGGTTCTTCTAATGGCAAGTTTGTTCTTAACCAAGCTTTATCATCTTCTTCATATTTAGCAAAGACATCTTGAGGTTTAATCTTTAATTTCATTAATGTAGCCATATTGAAAGCCCAGCCATCTTTTGCACTTCCTACAGCAACAGAACCATCTTTGAAAGAGACTTGCCAGTCTTTACCTTTAGGTGCACTATCTCTAATGAGTTTATTTACACCGTTGATAATAGCATCAATCTTTTGAAAAACATCAACTGGTGCCAATCTTAGTTCAGAAATGAGCCTATCTACTTTGTTAATAAATAGAACTGGCTTACATTTTTCATTTAAACTTAATCTAATATTTGTTTCAGTTTGAGTCATTACACCTTCAAGAGCATCTACAAGTAGGATTACACCATCACTTCCACGAAGTGCTCTACTTACCTCTCCTGTAAAACTGATGTGTCCTGGTGTATCATTAATTTCAAATAAATAGGATTTCTTGTCTCCATTTTCATCTACATAATCATAGTTCAATAATACAACTGAAGTGAATATAGTGATACCTCTTTCTTGCTCTTCTTCATCTGAGTCCATCATAACTTTGACCCCAGCGTCTTTGTCACTCATGAGCCCAGCTTTTCTTAAAAGATAATCACTTGTAGTTGTTTTACCATGATCGATATGAGCAGCTATCGAAAAAACTCTTCTAAGACTCATGGGGTGATTTTTAATCATATTACGGATTTCATCGGCATTCTTTACACGAACCATCATAATCCCTTTTTATGTATTCTAACTATCGCAATTATCTTTAAAATATAAGTCTAATGATTATAGATAAACTAGTTTCATAGGTATCTTAGTATCCAAAAACTCACAAGATGCTATTATGCATAGCTTAAAAAATAGAAAGTTTTAATGATTTAAATAACATTTTTAGCACTAATTCAGAAAGGAGGAAGGTACATGTCGTGCTGGTCAGTTGGAAAAACTTGTTATGCAATCTAGAACAAAGAGCTTCTCTACAGATATTAGCTAGTCTTTTTGCGAATGTCGTAATTACTCTCCCCTTCAACAAAGAATTATTATAGACTCATCAAATTTAACTGCTTGAAGATGGTTTCAGTTCGAGGTAATGCTTTAATCGGACCTAATTTAGAATTAAGAGAAAATTGCTTGATTCAAATTGATGATACAGGTGTGATAAGAGATATCTCTTTTGATAACATTTCCGCTGATTATTCTCTACCATCATCATACATAGTTGTTCCTGGTTTTGTAAATATGCATACTCATGTTGCAGATGCGTTTATTAAAGATCATACGTTTGGTCTGTCTATTGAGAAAGCAGTTGGACCAGAGGGTCTAAAACACAAACAGCTAAAAGTTAGTACACAAATAGAAAAATCAGAAAGCATACAAAATTCTTTAGAATTATTAGTAAAAAATGGTTTTACAACTTTTGTGGATTTTCGTGAAGAGGGTAGAGAAGGTATTCGTACATTAAGAAAAGAATTGAAAAACTTCCCAATTAGAGGTATAATATTGGGTCGCAAAATTACTGGAGAAAAAATTTCCCAAATATTTGAAATTGCAGACGGTTTAGGATTTTGTGATATTTTGTCAATAGCTAATGACTCTGTACTGGAGATAAAATCTTTGAAAAACAAAAATCCTGACAAATTAGTTTCTATCCATGCTGCTGAAACAATGGACTTAATCTCAGTCTCACTTACAAAATATGGTGTACCAGATGTAAAAAAAATCTGTGAATACTCTATTTTTGATTTCATTGTTCATGCAACTTATTCTAACGAAGATGATATCCAATCATTAATGAAAAATGGAGTCAATGTAGTATGTTGTCCTATTGCTAATCTTTATCATGGATTGAAATTTCCACCAATAGCACTTATTTTAAGAAATAATGTTCTTTTAGGATTGGGAACAGATAATGTGTTAAGTTGTAATCCTGATCCTTTCAGATTAATGGCTTTCACATTATATTCAGCTAGGAGTAATTATCAAAATTTAGAACCGAAAGAAATACTCAAGGCTATAACCGTTAATGCAGGGAATATTTTAAAGAGGAAAATTGGTCAAATATCAATAGGATATAGTGGAGATTTATTAGGAATCAATCTAGGAAGTCCTAATACGAAATATTCTAAAGATGTTTTTACAGCAATAACCATGAGAGCGGATATTGAAGATATTGGTTTTCAAATGTTTGAAGGAAAGATTGTCAAATGGAAAGACCTGAAGTGATAATTAATGTGGCAAGTACTCTAGATGGAGTTATAGCTAATGAGAGAGGAGCATTAATTCTTTCGACAACAGAAGATTGGATAAGGGTACATGAGCTTCGAAACTCAGTCGATGCTATTTTAGTAGGTATAAATACAATTGTAAAGGATGATCCTCAATTGACAATTCGCTATGTAACTCCTAAAAAACCTCTTCCTTTAAGAGTGATTCTTGATTCAACATGCAAAATCCCTCCAACTTCAAAGGTATTAACCAATCTTGCAGATTATCCTACCTTAATAGTTACATCAGAGAATGCTCCTGAAGAAAAAATACACAAACTTAAGGAGATAGGAACTAAAATATTGAAAATTTCAAAATATCAATTTCCAGGCTATTTAGACCTAGAAGAAATGCTCCTTAAATTAAAACAAAATTATGGGATAAACAAAATACTAGTTGAAGGAGGTTCTACTATCATCACTCAATTTATTAAGTTAAATTTGGTAGATACAATACACATATTTTATGTTACCAAATTTGCAGGTACAACTAATGCTAAACTGCTTTTTGAAGAGACTGTAGTACCAAATGTAGCTAATACTTTAAACTTCCATTTAGAAAAAATAGAACAATTAGAAGATGGTTATGTAATAACTCTCACACCAAATAGATGATAATCATGGACTCTGAAGAAATTCTTAATTTAGTGAACAATGATCGTAGTGAATTACATTCAAAAGCACAAGAAATAAAGACTAACACTTTTGGTAATATAGTGACTTTTTCACGTAATTTATTTGTTCCAGTTACCCACCAATGCAGAAATAGATGTGGATATTGCAGTTTTGTTTCAGATGACTCTAATAGTTGGATTACTCCAGAGAATTATCAAAGTTTACTCAAAGATGCAAAAAATGCAAATTGTAAAGAAATTCTACTAACTCTAGGAGAGAAACCTGAAGAAAAATACCAATCGGCTAAAGATTATTTAAATCAATATGGATTCGATAAAACTGTAAATTACGTAAATCATTTTTGTGAATTAGCTCTTAACTTCAACCTACTCCCACATTCAAATCTAGGTGTTTTAACTTTTGATGAACTTGCTATTTTAAAAGAAAATAACGCTAGTATGGGTCTTATGTTGGAATCAAGTAGCTATCGTCTAATGGATAAAAATCAAGCTCATTATCTCTCTCCCGGAAAGGATCCTTCTCTTCGTCTTGATACATTAATTGAAGCTGGTAAGCTAAAAATACCATTCACTTCTGGTATCTTAATAGGTATTGGAGAAACTTGGGAAGAGCGGATACAAGCTCTATTCGATATTAAATCGATTCAAACAAAATATAGCAATATTCAAGAGGTTATAGTACAAAATTTCAATCCTCAGCCAGGAACACCTATGTCCTCTTGGTCTGCTCCCTTGGAATATGATGTTCTCCTAAGTATTTCTATAGCAAGAATAATATTACAACCATCAATCAACCTTCAAATCCCGCCAAATTTAAACAAATATAGACTTATTGACGCTTTAAATTATGGTGCAAACGATTTAGGAGGGATCTCTCCTATCTCAATCGACTACATAAATCCAAATCACGAATGGCATAAAGAACAAGAATTAGCTGAAAAACTGAATAGTTCAAATTATGAATTAGTAGAACGATTACCTGTATATCCTTCTTATGAAAAATATTTAAACACTAGAATCCGAAAAATAATTGAGGAATATCGCGAAAATGAAAAAGCTCTCTACTCCAGTAATAGATGAAACATATGATTTAACCAATTTTGGGGAATCTCATAAAAAAGAAATCAAAGATGTAGCACAGATGTTAAAGAAACGAGGGAGAGATTTGTGGATACAAACATCTGTAGCAGATGAAGTGAGATTTCAACAAACAGGTCCTGAGGTTACATTTGTTGTAAATCAAAATATTAATTTTTCTCAACACTGCATCGGTTCTTGCCGTTTTTGTTCATATAGTTTAAAACCTAATGAAACAAAAAACATCCCCACCCGTATGTCTTTAGAAGACATACGAATTGAAGTAGAGAAAGCAATAGCTAGGGATTGTTCAGAAATATGTATACAAGGGGGATTGGATCCTACACTAAATTATGCCTTTTATATTGACATTTTGAAAACTATCAAATCAGTTTCCCAAAAAATCCACGTTCATGGATTTTCGCCTTCTGAAATTGCGTTTATCTCTCAACTATCTGGTGAATCAGTAGAGGATGTATTTAAGGAATTAATTAAAAACGGTTTAGATTCATTTCCTGGAACAGCAGCTGAGATTCTAGTTGACAGTGTAAGAAGAAAAATTTGTCCAGAAAAAATCTCAACGAATCAATGGGTTAACATAGTTTTAACAGGACATTCTCTAGGTTTAAGATCAACTGCTACAATTATGTATGGACATATTGAAACTTATCTAGAAGAAGCTGAACACTTGGCAATTTTAAAGTATATTCAAGAAATTTCTGGTGGGTTTACTGAATTTATACCACTATCTTTTGTTTATCCAAATACCAAACTCTATAGATATATGGGGGCTAGACCTGGTAGTACGGGTATGCATGACTTAGCTTTATTTAGCACTGCTAGATTATATTTAGGCGATTCTTTCACTAATATCCAAGCTTCTTGGGTAAAACTTGGACCTAAACTAGCTCAAGTATCTCTAAGCACTGGAGTAAATGATTTAGGGGGAACTCTATTTACAGAGAATATAACTAAAAGTGCTGGAGGTAAATTTGGGGAGGAAAAGAATGTAGAGGAGTTTATTGAATTAATCAGAGATGCAGGAAGAATCCCTGTTCGAAGAGATACAATGTACAATAAGCTTCAAGTGTTCCAGTAGCTGATTTTTGTAAGATATTCATGAGATAAAGAACTATCTCATGTCAAAATCTTCGGAAGTAAAACTCTTTAGAAATGCCATTATCTCCTCTTGCATATCAGCACTTTTTCTGAAACTCATTGCTTGTGTATAAAACATGGCAAAAAGATCTCCTAAAAGACACTGTGTACACAACTCGGACGATAATTCTTCATTGGGGTATCTACAGGGAAAATTTATCTGTTGAATTTTACCTTCTGGATTTCTCCCACTTATTCCCTGCTTCCATTTGCAAACTCTTTGTTCGGACATCTAAGTCACCTTTTAATCGAAGCAAAAAAATAACATCTTTTAAACATATTCATTCATTATCTATTACAAGAAGTTCAATTCTTAACTTCAGCTTTATTAATGTTAATCGCATAAAGGTCTATGAAGTGTTCTAATGAAGTGTCCAGATTGTGGGAAAGATTTGTCTATTGAGAGTAAATTGGATATCTTCATTTTCCGTTGTAGTTTTTGTGGTTTGAAAGAACAAACTCTCGCATCAAATGATAAAGAAGCATACAAAAAACTTGTTGAAACAAAAAAAGCTAAAAGAGATTCCAGAATAAAAAAGATTCAAGAGAATGAAGAATATCCACTCCCATTCCCAAGAAAGACAAAGGAGGAAAAACAGCTACTCATAACCAAAGGCGGTTACGATCCCGCAAAATTGCCTTCAGCAATTAAAAGTATAATCAATAATCCAGATATTGAATTAATTTATTTCAGATTTCTAAAACAAAAAACTCCTGAAAAAGCTTCCAAAGAAGTTGATTTACCAGAGAAACTAACTGAGTTTCTTACTCAAAACAAATTTAAGTCATTATATGAATTTCAACGACAATCTTTCGAAACAATTATGGAAGAGAAAGATACTATCATTGTTGCACCTACTGGAACGGGAAAAACTGAAGCATTTCTTTTACCTGTCTTAACTAAAATTTGGAATATTTCCCCTCATCCTTTACTAAGAAGAGGAATATCTGCAATAATAATCTACCCCACTAAAGCTTTAGCTAGAGATCAAGAGAAAAAAATTCGAAAATATGGTTCATCTCTAAGTGTGACTTGTGAGGTTTTTGATGGTGATACACCAAAGACTCTTAGGGAAAAGATAATGGAATCCCCACCAGATATTTTAATCACTAATCCTGATATGTTACATTATCACTTGAGAAATCCTCAATTTACATCTCTGTTAAGTGATTTGAAATTTGTAATTATAGATGAGATTCATATTGCTACTGGTGCTTTTGGATCTAACCTGTATTTCATACTTAAGAGACTTCAAAGGTTTACTAAAAATAGAGTACAGTTGATTGGTTCTTCAGCTACTATTGGAAACGCGAAAGAGTTTACACATCAGCTTTTTGATAGAGATATAACACAAATCAGCATAACAGATGCAAGAAAAGCTCCAACTCATCTTCTTATAACCATTCCTTGGAATGTAAGTCAATATACTATCACTTCTGAAATCACTAGGCAGTTAGTAAATTCTGGTCATAAAACTCTCTGTTTTCAGAATAGCCATAAAAATGCTGAGATTATAAACTTGCTTTTGAGATCAGCAAGAATTAAGTCTTCAGTTCATAGGGCTGGTTTAACGCAAACCTATAGAAATAAGATTGAGCACCAGTTTAGAAATGGAGAACTTGATGCACTTGTTTCAACTCCTACATTAGAATTAGGGATAGACATTGGTGATGTAGATGGTGTTGTATCTTCTTTAGTTGATATAACTAGTTTTACGCAAAGATTAGGTAGAGCAGGTAGAAAAGGACAGGAATCTGTGGGAGCTTTAGTTTTAAGAAATGACGATCCTATTAGTACATATTATTCTGTTTATCCAGATACATATTTCGAGGATATAAGAAGAGGATATGTTGAACCACGTAACGAAATAGTGTCTTATTACCAGCTTTTAGCAGCTGTGTTAGAGAAAAATATTACAAAAAATGAATTCATTGTTCATAGCGATATGTTAGAAAAACTTGAGAAGGAAAAACTCATACGAAAAACTGATTCTGGTGATTATAGAGCTCATTCGAGAGCTGAGATTAACCGTCTCTTAAGAAGCTATTCAATTAGAGGAATTGGTGATAATTTGGTACTTAAAGATGGTAAAGGTGAAAAAATGGGTGAAAGATCTATGCCAATGGCAGCTAGAGAGATTCATCCTGGAGCCATTTATCTACATGGAGGTAAATATTACAAGGTGTCCTCTTTCAAGTATAATTCCAAGTTCGGTGGTGGTGAGATAATACTTGAACCAATCCCTCCAGTAAATCATAAAACAACAGCTAACAGATTTGCCATACCTTCTATTCTTAAAATTAATGAAAGTAAAGAGGTGATGGGTTCTGAAGTTATTTATTGCGATTTACAAATAACAGAGCATGTAACAGGTTACAAAGTTTCTGATATTTTTACAAATAAGCTACTACAAACTAAAGATTTTGACGAACCAATCATTTATACCTTCAACACTAAAGGTTTTATGTTTACAATGCCAAAACCAATGAGAATGCTCAATAAAGACCAGCAATTATCAGAAGACCTTATTCTAAATGGAACTTTTCATGCAGTGGAACATGTCGTAATAGAGTCAAGTTCTATGCTTACAGGAGGAGGGAGTTCGGAAATTGGGGGTATATCTATGGGAAAATCAGGAGCGATATTTGTCTATGATGGAGCACAAGGGGGAAGTGGATTATCAAAGCTATTATATGATAGATTAGAAGAAGCTTTTCAAAGATCATTAGAAATTTTGAAAAATTGTATATGTTCAACAACCGATGGTTGTCCAAGGTGTACTTACTCTTATCAATGTGGTAACAATAATCAACCTTTGAATAAAATAGGAGCCATAGAGTCTTTAGAAGAATTAGGAAAACTGAAAATAGGGATTATTGAGAACTATAACGATTATGAATCTTATGTGTAAATTCTGAATGAAATTTTGTTCAGTTAAATCTGGTGTAATACCACAGATATGTTTACAATCATATCTCTGTCTCATGTGCTTTTATGTTGTATTTAAGTTGTTTTTATTCAATGATAACATTAGATTATGATGCAGAAGAGTTTGTCGATATAGCTCTCAATTGCATTTTCCCTTCAAGTGAAGAAATAGAACCTGAAATTTTGAAGGAAATAACTGCATTTCTAGAAGAAAGTGAAACCCATGTTTCACCTGAAGATGCAGAAATTGTAAGAGGTGAAGTAAGAAAAGCTTTGATACATTTTAAAAATCGACCTTACCTTTATAATACACGTAAAAAAATGGAAAAACTTCTAAAATCTAATGACAACTGGAGGAGGTTCATTGCTTCGCCAAGTTCTTTTGTTAATGAGTTCAGAGCTGCAGGACTTAACAATGAAGAAATAGCACTGTTAAGAGCATCTCTGAAAGCAGCAAAATCTTCCTATTATACTATGAAAAATATACCTCTTCCTAGAACAGAATAAATTTAGGAAATTCACAATCAAGTTTTAATAGTCTAAAAAAATACTTATTTTAATCTAACATTGAATAGTGTTAAGATTCAAAAATTAAAACAGAGGATACTTGGTGGGTAATAGTGCAAAAAGAGGATTTATTTGACATTCTAGAAGATCATCTCTTTAGTAATTCGTATCTTGATGAAAAGAAATTAAGTGAAAAGATTCAAATAAGTCAGAAAGAAATCAAAGAATTTTTCTCAAGTAAGTCTGAACAAATGGGTTTTATAAAAGATGGTAATTCTATCTTTTTTGCCCATGAAATCATTCGCGAGCACTTTAATGAAATTAAAGATTCGTTTTGGTTATGGTTCTTAAAATGTGTACCCAGTTACAGCGATCTTGCTTGGGAGGAAGGTTCAGCAATAGCAGACACTTCCAAGATAAAAGTGATTTCTTCGAAACCATCAACAAAAAGCATGATACAAACATTTACAGCAAGAATACTTCTTTTAGGAGAAGAGAGAACTGGAAAACAATCATATGTTTATTCCTTATCTGGTGAGACTCTAAATAGACCTGCTCCAGGAGTTTTCTCTGGAAAAATCTCAAGATCATTAAATGAATTTATTACAGATTTTGAATGTATAATTCTAGACCTCCCTCGAGGTTCTCCTCTATGGATATATGCAAAAGCTTCATTTGGTGTCATCCTCACCTATGACCTCTCTGATACTCAAACTTATGATAAGTTAATGTATTGGTTGACTCTATTCTCTGATTCTTATTCTTATGAGTTATGTCCACCAATAATGCTCCTTGGGACAAAAATGGATCTAATTTCAAGAGAAGAGCTTCTAGCTTTTAAGAACAAAGCTGAAATAGTAAGAGAACAAATAGAACAAGAATACGGTACTATAGTATTGAGTGAGATGGTGTCGTTAACCGATGGTAGTAATGTTTTAAGCTCCTTTGAGAATTTTGCTAGAACAATTCGTCAGTGGTATCAAATAATAAAAGAAGAATATCAAGATGAGAACCCAATGATCTAAAAATAATTGCAACTTTGTTCGAAACTGTTAAATGTCTCTTAATTATTAACGTCTTAGAATTGGCGCATATTAATCGTGGTGACAATGGAGAATTTGAAAACTCTACAGCTTCGTATTATGGATAAAGTGACGGAGAATAGTGGTAGGAAGCTCAGAGTCTTGTATGGTGTAATTATAGCAATTCTTCTATTTATCATTTCAATAGCAATAAAAGGTTGTGTGTCATTTTGGTATTGGAAAAAGCATGGACTAGGTTTCTATTGGACAAATCCTACCGGCTTTTTTGGGAAAGTATATACGGGTGAAGTTTGGTATCTAGAAGCTTATGTGGACTCATCCTACTACTATGAACCCTACTTACAAGCGTTTAGATATGAGAACTGGAATCCATATGCAGGAGGATTAGGTCCTCTAAATGGTTACGCTTATGGACCTATGTTTATTTTCGGAATTTATTTCATTTCACTCATAATTAGTCTACTTTACCCTAATATGTCGATAGCTGATCTTGTACCATTTTCAGTAAAATGGACACATATAGTGTTTGACTCTCTCTCTGTAGTAATGGTCTATTTAATTGTTATATTTCTAAAAAACTTCAAGAGAAATGAGATTAAACGGCATTACTTTGGAGCTTTAGCTGCGTTGATTTTCGCATGTATGCCTATCAACCTGATTTATGTTGATAGCCTCTATCTTAATACTCCTCAGATGACTTCTTTCGCCCTTCTTAGTTTACTTCTTTTTATGAAAGATAAATATAGAGTTGGAGCATTTGTTCTATCTGTAGCTTGGCTTAGTAAACAAATGCCTTTATTTTTTGTAATTCCATGGTTCTTTATTGTATGGAAGAAAAAAAATCTAAAATCAGCTTTTATGGATTTTCTCCTACCTTTTCTATTTACAACTATAATTATGTCGTTACCTTGGTTGATATTATCACCTTACGGTTATGTGAGAAGAGTATTTGGACCTGGAAGACCTTTGGGAGGTTTTGATGTTGCAACTGCTTTAAGTCCAGCAAACAACGGTAAAACGGTGACATTAGCTCACAGTTTTTTGGAGTTAGGTGCTGAAAAGTTTGCAATATTTTATCATACCATAAATTCCTATATGGTGCCATTCGTGATTTTTTATTTACTAGCTGTAATGTTAGCTTATTTTAATGGGAAGGAAATAGGAAATAATGAATCTTATCTGGTAATCATTACAACATGGATTGCTATCGGTACTCACCTATTCATCTCCAGAGGTGTTTATAAATACTATAACGCATTTCTCACTCCCTTCATCATACTTGGTGTTTTAGTTTTCTTTGATGACATTGCTCAAAATGTTGTTTCAGCAATACCGAAGATGTATAAATATGAACAACAAATTCGAGGATACTTTGAAACAAAAGTTTTGAAAAAAGCTGAACTAAAAGAACTAAAAGAATTAAAATTGGAAATTAGAACAAAACAAGTAATATCTTACACATTTCTAACGAGTATGTTCTTAGGTTCATCTGCTTTATTTTACTATTTCAACCATGTTATTATAGCAGATTCAAGATTTTTGCACCCATTATATTTACTTATTTTGTTGATAGTGGTAAGTCTCTTTATACATCCTTCAATGTATGCTAGTCTGTTTAAAGCAAAATCATACAAGATGATTTGGGTTGATCTTGTTTATATTTACAAAGAATGTGTAAGAGGAATTATTTCCTTTGCAAAGTACTGTGTGAGCTTATACTTAAAGATTCAAGCGATCATAAAGAATTTTATCAGAAATTTCCAGAAAAGGAGTTAAACTAAGCTTTTTTTTGTATTTACCTTTGCCCGTATACTCAAAAGTTAAATATTAAAATACAGAATATATTTTAGTTAAACAAATGAGGATAACCAATGTTCAAGAATCTTCGCAAGTCTAAGAGAGGAGTTTCAGAAGTTTTAGCCACAGTCATTATAATCTCTCTCGTACTTGCAGCTGCAGCTCTAGTAAGTGCTGTTCTGACAAATGTGCATGTAGTAGATTTGTTTGGTTATTCTGTCGTTCCTCATCCCAAGAATGTAAAGTTATCAATGGCTGTTGTAACTATAAACGATACTGATCTCGATTCAAGAATAGACACAGTAGTTGTACAACTATCTCTTGATGTGGACTCACCAAGTATTTATGTCCAGGAAGTAGATGTACAGCTGCCTACTGGGAAAACGATGGATGATATCGCTCCATGGTCAATAGTTACTACTTCTCAATCTTGGAATCGTGAATTTAATGGTTTTACTATCTTAAATGGGCACATAAACGCGACGTTCACAATTCAGATTAATGATTTTAGCAAGAATAACGCTGAATTAATTTCAGGAAGTTCTTTTTACTTAGTCTTCTACTATACTTACCTCTCTGATTTAGGGGGAAAAGTTCTTACTATTTCAGACAGTTTTGAGAGTCCGCTATTAATTGCTTCATAATGCTATCCAATTTTGCTGACTACAAAAGAATTAAAATAATGTACGAAAACTAACATAATAGATAGTATGTCACTCGAACCAAAAAGAGCTTACAAAATTGTTCTTATAGGCGATCCTGAGGTAGGAAAAACATCTATTAGAAGGAAATACATGGGAAAGTCGTTTAGAGCAGACTATTTGAAAACTTTAGGAGCAGATTTTGCTGCGCAAAAAGTCAACGTGGAAGGAGAATCAGTACTTTTAACAATCTGGGATTTAGCTGGCCAATCAATATTTCATGGTATGCGATCATCATTTTATCATGGATGTAAATGTGCACTTGTTGTTTTTGATGTTACCAATCCTCAAACTTTAGAAAATAGCTATAAATGGGCTGAGGAAGCAGCAAATTATGCTAAAGGTTCATTGAAGGAAATTTATCTTATTGGTAATAAGATTGATCTAGTAGACGATCGTTTGGTTTATCATGATGATATCCAATTGACAGCAGAGAAGTTTAGGCAAGCTTTCAAGTTTCCTGTGGAGATTTATGAAACCTCAGCGTTAACTGGAGAAAATATCATAGAACTTTTCGAGCATATGAGTAGAAGGTTAATAATTGGGGATGAGACCAGAGAAGAACAACAAGAAGTACAAATTGAAAGTCAACAAATTGAACAAGAAGCCCAAATTCAAGATAGAACTAAAGACGATAGTAATGTTGCCATTCTCAATATGCTTGAGTCTTTAGAAAAACGAATAAATAGTATCAATGATGATTTGGACGTAATTAAAAAATATATTAAGAAGGAAGAGTAAGGTAAAGAGAACGGATAAAAACAAGCTACCCACACTACTTTTAACACATTACTTTTAATTTTATAATTAAAAACATTTCACAAAATAAAGCTAGAGTTAATATTTCTTATAATATGCGATTTGTTGCATAATATTTTTATATTACATTATCATTGAAAGAATTGCTTACAGTAATGTAGGCAAAGGTGAAATAAAAGATGAATAAAAAAGGACTAATTTTGATTTTCCTTTTTGTAGTTTCTACTGTAGCTGGTATGGCAATTTCGCAAGCAGCACCAGATAACAAAGTCGATGTTACACTTCAATATATCCCATCAGCATACGTGCCAATGGGTGAAGTATATGTCGAATTTGACAGTAGATTCTTGGATGACAATATGGTATTTGGACAAGACGACATCATTCACTTTGCCTTCTTTTATGACGTAGCAGTCGAAACATGGGGAGGAGCTTTGACAACCGGTGGTGGTATCCAACCAGAAGTTTGGTATTATGATACCCAAAACGTTTCAGCTCCTTGTCAATATACCGAGACAAGATTTGTAGGTGTATTCAACGTTATGATCGACTACTACGATATAGGTATGACAAACTTTGACATATGGGCAGACAATGGAAACTATCAAGATATAGTAGTTCAGCTAGATATTGGATGGCATTACATAACAATAATAGCTGCTGAATTAGTTTCTGACTGCAACCACACCTCTTGGGAGTGGCAATATGCAAAGGATCAGAAGAGATTCTATATCTCCGAAGATAAAGAAGATACCCCAGCATTATTAGAAGACGCAAATTATAATGATGTAGATGTTACTGCAACTCCAGTGAACTCAGAAGATCTAAATGGAGGTTACGTTTGGGACAGCTTCCTAGCCTCACCAAGGCCAAAAGCTGAAGCAACACTGAACCAGTATTATGAAGATGATCTGGGAGTAGATGGAGCAGCTATAACGACAGATTTAGCAGTGCAGTATAACGCATCTAATAACGTCTTGGCACTTGCCGATGGAACATACGGTCTAGAATATGATAACATCTATGAGATGGGACCAATGACATATATGTGGATCGTAAATGATGGAGATATGATTATAGCGAATGTTAGCAGTTGGGAAGACCCCTATGAGCCTTCAACTTTAACTGGGCTTTTCAAAGGACAAAACTACATTTACTTCGTACTATTCGGATTCAGAGTAGATGATTACTCACAATTGTTTGGTAATCCAGCACCACAATTAGCTTGTTCAACAATAAGATTTGATTTGTGGCTAGGACCCCCACCAGAAGAGCCAACTACACCTGATCCATGCGCAGATTGTCCATGTCCAACACCAACTCCAGGGTTCGGTATATTTATAAGTGTCTCAATACTCGGGCTAGCAGCCGTAATAGTTTTATTACGCAGAAGAAAATAATAAGGTGAGCTTAAATATGAAAAGAAAATCAGCGATTTTCGCACTTTTAATTCTTTCTAGTTTGCTAGCTACAAGCGCTGTAAATACAACAGTAAACGTAAACGGTGCTACAGCTATCGCCAACCTTGTCTTTAAGACAAATGGTGGTGGTGTACGCCCTGATTATGGTTTGTACATAGCACAGTATCTACGAGCTCTAGGAATTGAAGTCGAAGTCAAAATAGAAGAATGGTCAGTATTCGTAGGAACACTCCTACTAACACACGACTACGATATAGGCATAGTCGGTCTTTCAGGTGGTGGATCATCTCCAGATATGAGAGATTGTTACACTGAAGATGGATCACTAAATCTGTTCTTACTCGGACCTGATTTACCATATGGTAATGAAAGTGAAGAAATGCAGAAAGAAGGAGTAACCATCGTCGATCTTACAGAAAGACAACAATTGTACTATGACTGGCAACAATTAATAATGGACAAGATCGTCCCAATGTTACCATTGTATTCACCCAGATCCTATGTTGGAACTTGGTCTAATACTAAAGGGTATGATGGTAGATGGGGAGTTACCGATTCCTTACCATATATGTACTATGATGGCTATCATGATGGTCAAGTATCCTTAGATGAATTCAGTATTGCAGATGCTAATTGGCGTGAACTCAATCCATTGTTTACAGATGATACCTCAAGTTCATTCGTTTGGGGATTAGAGTCTGAACCAACTATGGTTTTAAGTCCTGACAGTGCCCCTCTTAAGACAGGTATATTTTATGACTGGGAACAAGTTGATGAATTCCACTACAAATTCTACATGAGAGATGATGTCTATTGGAACCCATCATATAATATTACTGAAAGAGATGCTAGTTCTGATCCATTAAGTGCAGTCTCAACTGGTGACCTGATGGTCGGTCTAAAAGGCGAATACAGTGATGGTACCAATCAGCAAGTTACAGCTAAAGACGCAGTATTTACCTACTTAGCATGGGGTAATGACATACTCAGTGAAAGTACAACCTATGCTGAATGGATTAAAGAATGCTATGTTGATCCTGTTGATCCTCTAGTACTCCACGTAGTAGTTGATGGAGATCCAGACACTCCATTGCAAGAACCATATGCAGACCTTTGGGTATCACTCGGATTTAGTCTTCTACCGGAATTCTTCCTGAACTCCACTGATCCAACCGTATCTTATACAGCTGGACACATTCCATGTACTGGTTTGTATGATGGAATGGAAACAAGCGCTCCTTGGGTTGCATTTAGTACTTCCGCTTTTGGTTGTGGAAAATACATGCTTGATTATGCTGTTGAAAACTCAGTAACAGTTCTACAAAAAAGTCCATACTGGATGGGAATTGGAGCTATTGACGGAGAAGCACAAGATCTAGATATAAGCACAATCAATATTCGTGTTATCCCTGATCTTTCTGCCGAACTAGCAGAATTCAAAGCAGGAAAACTAGATATTGTTGGTTTAACTTCACACCCTGCAGAAAGAAAACAAATGCAAGCAGATCCAAGATTTGATGTGCAAACCTTCATTGTAGACAGTTTCACTTTCATGTTCTATAACCTACGTAGGCCTTTTGTCGGCGGTGCAGATAACTTCGTTTATCTTGACGTCCCAGGCAAAGAGGAATATACTAAAGCTGTAGCAGTTCGTAAAGCTATGAACTATGCTATCGACAGAGATGAAATGAACCAAGTTATACATGACGGAGACTACACAGTTGCACAAAGTGTTTTGTATCCATTTACAGCATTCTACTACTACAATGATATTGTAAAATACGATTATGATATCTTTGCTGCAAAGACCTGGTTAGCTGATGCAGGATATATTCCATATCCAGTGTCATCAACTTCAGAAGAAACCACTACAAGTCCATTCCCAGTAGTAGGAATTGTTGCTGCAATAGGTGCTGCTGCCGCTATATTGTTCTATCGTAAAAGAAGATAAAAGTCTTAAACTTTTTTTCTTTTTTTCTTTTCTTTTTCTTAATTTCCTGCTAAGGACAGTATAGATTTTTCTCAAATTGAGTTTTATTATTGTAATATTGAGAATATTCGTCTTGTAATAATCTAAGAAATACAGATGAGATTGAAGTAATCATACGAATCTAATATAAAGTATGAATATTGATAGTATAAAAAGCATAAAAAATTAACAGATTTTAGAAGAATATTGTTGCAAAGATAGAAGCAATACATAGAAAGACAGAGATTTTGACTAAGGGATGAATTTTGTTGATAACCGATATGAAGTTTTTATGTTGATCAGCATTGACAATAAAAATCCTTGAGCTCCTTCCTGAGATCATATAATAGATGAAAATGGTAAGAAGTGCAGTTAATATCAATAGAAACATGAGAAAGATTCCGAAAGCGAGAAAACTACTAGAATTATTAAAGAGCGCTTTTGCAATGAAATAATTGATTACTAGCAGAATAGGAGTATAGATGAAACTACTGAAAGGGATAGCAAAAGCTAAATCAAGGATGACCCTAAAAAATGAAACATCAAAAAGATAATCACAACGAGGACAGGAATAGGTGCCAAAACCATCCTCTTTCTTGCGCTTTGTATTGTTAAAACCACAGTAAGGGCACTTCATATAATCATCTCTAATCATTCCTGTTCTAATAATCTCTTCTTGATTTTGCGACGTCTAACTACAGGAACCACAATTCCAGTTATGGGAATTATAGCAAGAAAACTGTAGGCCCAAGAATAATTAACATCAAGAGGGGTGCTATTCTTATCTAGAGGATTAGAACCGGCTTCTACTTCTACTCCATCGTCGAATCCATCATCGTCACTGTCAGGATTTGATGGATCTGTCCCATATATGTCAACTTCTTGAACATTAGTTAAACCATCTCCGTCAATATCCGCATCTGCATCAGCTATAAGGGGATTAGTGTAATATTTGTAAACTTCATCACCATCACTTAAGCCATCAAAATCACTGTCAGGATTCAGTGGATCGGTTCCATAGCTTGCTTCATGAACATTTCTTAGTCCATCATTGTCAGGATCTTCTTGAGCATCATCCGGATTGTTTGGATCAAGAATACTAGGATGATCTATCTCATATTTGTCTGGGATTCCATCATTATCTGTGTCTGATGTGAACGGACTGGTGAAATATATAAAAAGCTCTTCTCCGTCCGTTAAACCGTCAAAATCCGTGTCTGGATTAAGGGGGTTTGTCAGATATGTGTCTACTTCATCTATATTTGAGATTGTATCTCCATCAATATCTGCGTCTAAATCTGGAACAAGTGGATTTAATACATATTGATTGACTTCCATACCATCTATGATTGTATCACCATCGGTGTCATTATTGTTCAAGTTTGACCCTATGAATATCTCCTCATGATTGTACAATCCATCTTTATCGCTGTCATCATTTGGTCCGTGTGTAGGTGACCCTAAATCCGATATCCAAGGTGCAATCCCATAATCATTAGTTTCTTTGATAGTGACATATCCATGGCTTGTTAGCGTAATTATTTCTATTTCATGATCGTTATCTATATCGTAGATAATAGGTGAAACTGTACTAGAAACAGCAAATGTGACTGGAGTTGAATCTTTAAAATCTCCATTATTCTCTAAAACTACGACATTAAACGAACTTAGCAAGATTATCTCTGGGTAGTTATCTCCATCAATATCTGCTATTGCTGGAGTACCGATATACTGCGATCCCGCAAGATAATAAAACTTAGAAACTATCTCGTTCCCCTCAACACCATAAACCGCTAAACCATCCGATAATAATTGAATGATTTCTAATTTTCCATCCTTATCCAAGTCATAAGAAGTTCCTTGTGTTGTAATATAGACTGGTAACGGAATTGCTCTGCTCCACGTTTGATTGTTTGCAGGATTCAAACAAAGCCCATATAAAATACCTGAAGTTGATGCAACAAATAAATCCAAATCACCATCATTATTGAAATCCCCAATCATAGGCATTTCCCATAATTCTTCAAAAGGATCTTCAGTATTTAATGGGAATTTTAACGGGAAGCCATTTATTAAAGTACCGTTCAGATGCCAAGCAAATACAAAGCCATTCTCTGTTGTAACAATAATTTCTGGTTTTCCATCTCCTGTAATGTCTTGAGCTAAAGGAGGGATATAATTAATTGTATCATTTACCTGTATCGGCCAATTTGTGATATTTTGACCTTGATGATCAATATAGTATATCATACTACTGTTGCTTTGTATAAGTACGAATTCTTTATGTCCATCTTCATTTAAATCGTACATAATGGTACCTGGAATGTACTCTCCAGGTAAATCGAATCCAAAGGAGGTATTAATTTGTCCTAACCTGTTGATGGCAAAGAAGCTTGTGACCCTTTTATTAGCTACTGTTTTACTATATCGTGTTATTACACTAGGATAAGTCTCATTTAGATCCATTCTTCCTAAAACTTCTATTTGACTCATATCCCAAGCTAAGGTCACTGGCCACCCACTTACTAACCTATCTTTATTTAGAAAGAACATTTTTACTCCATCTTCTCCAGGGATGTTACCAATAATTACAGTTTCAAGAATCCCATCATCATTTAAGTCTACAACTGTGGGTGTAATATCATATATTAAGTTAGTAAGTAGAGGTACGAACCTATCCAAATCTTCTACGTAGACTGTTTTGATGTCAGATTGGTCGCTTAATTTGGTCTTATAATTCTGATTAACAAGAGCATTTGCATTATTTGAACTACATAAAATAATAATTGAGAGGAAAGAGATAGCTAATATTAAGTTGTTTTTGTTCTTCATGCAGCTCATCTGTTTATTTAGGATATTGAATTCTAATTTTTTCTAATAATATTTCATTAAAGAAATTTATCAATCTTTTTCATACACAAGTTTTGTACATTTATTACTGTTTTGAAAAATCCTCTCTGTAGTAAAATAAAAACTACATCTCTTCAGGTTTTTTAATTGCAATATCGTATGCTTTTATGATATCGTGTTTTGATATAATTCCAATCAGACTCTTAGGATTGTCTTTCTGTACTACTGGAACTCTTCCAATGTTGTGTTTATTCATTTTTGCTAGAACCTCATGTATCGTTTCATCAGGTTCAGCTACAATAAGAAAACTTGATGTAATGTCTCCTACTTGAGTGTTCTTTTTTTCTTCTTCATCTATAGGAACATCCTTTATCGTTACCATACCCAATAATTTTCCTTCAAAAATAACAGGATAGCCTTCATGTCTATGTTCTAAATAGTAAAGTTCCACCATAGACGCTGGCATTTCCGCAGGTATTGTAACTACATCTTTCGTCATCACTTCTTCAGCTTTTACAAGATCCATAATAAGAGGACGATCTGTTCTGATGTTAATTCCTCTTCTTTTCAATTTGATTGTGTAAATCGAGTCACCTTTCATTAACAACCATGCGATAAAGAAACTAGCAAATGAAGCAATCATAATTGGTGGTATCAGAAAATAGTCGTTTGACATTTCAGGAATCATAAAGATAACATTCAAAGGCGCTTGAGCTGCTCCTGCGAATAATGCTGCCATTCCTGCTAAACCGTAAGTGTAGGAATGTTGAACTAGGGAAGGAAAAGCTATTTGAAAAAGACCTCCAAATCCCATTCCAACCATGCTTCCAATAAACAGACTAGGAGCAAAGATCCCACCACTCCCACCTGAACCTATGGACAATGAGGTTGCTAGGATTTTAACACCAGCTAGTAAGAACATAAGACCTATCGTAAACTTTCCTGCAAAAGCTAAATCTATTCCATCATAACCTACTCCAGCTATTCCATATGTTGGTAAGAACATAATTAAAATACCAGTTCCCAGTCCTCCTAAAGCAGGTTTTAAGCTATCTGGTATCTTGAGTTTATCAAAAAAATCTTCACCAAAATAAAAAATCTTTACCCAGATAAAAGAAATAATACCGAAAACTAAACCAAGAAGCAAGTAAATTGGTAATTCAGCTGGTACCCATGAAGCTACTTCAGTGATTTTAAAAGCTGGTTCATTGCCAAGAAAAACATTAGAAATAGCTACGCCAACAACAGAAGAAAGAATCACAGGCATTGCGTTGAAAAGACCTATACCTCTGAGTAAAATCTCCATCCCAAACAAAGCACCACCTACTGGGGCATTAAATGTTGCAGCTATCCCTGCAGAAAGTCCACAGACAACCAATAATTTCTTGTGTCTAGAATCAAGATGAAAAACTTCTCCTAAAAGTGATCCAACAGTTGCACCTATTTGTGCGATAGGACCTTCTCTTCCTGCACTTCCTCCTGAACCTATAGTTATAGATGAAACAGCAATTTTGAATAATGCTACTCTTTTTCGTATTTTTCCATCTCTCAGAGCGACAGCTTCTAAAACCTCAGGTACACCATGACCTTTTGTTTCTCGTGCAAAACGCATTATTAATGGACCAATTATTAGTCCACCAATCAAAGGCAAAAAAATATATCCTAGATTGAAACTTGAAACGTTTACTGAAATAGTTGGACTTAATAACGATTCCAAATTTTTCCCATAAAAATTATCAAAATACCCTAAATTAAATTTACCAACGTTTATTGTTAGAAGTGGTAGAATATAATCGAAGAATAATATCCTTACATATTGAATGACATAACGAAAAAGAATCGCTCCAAAACCTCCAATAACACCTATAAAAATTGCTAGCAAATCAATTACTAGCCATCTTTTAGCATAAGGTGGAAATGTAAGGGAAAGGGCTTTGATTCTTGCCATTTTAGGTTACACTGTGCACTGAAAAATTATGTATATTAGTTTTATTGTATTAGTTTGGTATACAATTTCTTTGATTTAAACTCACATTTACAACTCTTCAGTAAGATTAATGATATATATTTTAAAATTTAAAGGAGCTATTCATAAAATGTTAACAAAATTAAAAACACTCATAGTATGTGTTTATTTGTGACACAGCAAGAAGAAAAAACTGCTGAGGAAGAAACCATTCCTTTAGAGAAACGTAAAGAAATCATACCTCCCAAAATTAAACTTCAATTCAAGAAATATTGGATTTACGCAAAAAAATGGTTTCCTTTAGCAATCGTTATTGGAATTATTAGCGGTATTTTGATGGGTTTGTTTACAAGTTTAGTTGTTAACCTTGAAAAATGGACAGTTGATACCATACCCATTTATATTAGATACCCCCTTGTTGGTGTTGTTACTTCTCTATTTCTTTATTTTGGTTATACTGAAGTTAGAGGAGCTGGGATTTCCTATGTACTGAAACACAAAAATACAACTACTTCCATACCCAAAAGAGTTCTTCTTACGAAGTTCTTTACAAGTGTCTTAGCTTTAGGTGCTCATGCTCCAGCAGGTCGAGAAGGTCCTTCGGTAACCTTAGGAAGCACAGCAGCTTTTACAATTGCTGATTTAACCAAAATGTCTGCTGAGGATGAAATGCATGCTGTGACTATAGGTGCTGCAGCTTGTACGGCAGCTGTTTTTGGAGCTCCTCTAGGAGGTACAGTTTTTGCTACCGAGGTGCCTTTTAAACATGATCTAGACGAAACAGTATTTCTACCTGCTTTACTTGCAAGTGCGATTGCGTTTTTAATTTCTGATGCGATCTTAAATTTATTAAATTCAAAACCTGTACCTCTTGATATTGAACATTTTACCATTCCTTTGAAATTTGTCGATTCTATGCTTTATGTTTTATTAGGTATTTTTGCAGGATTATCAGGAATAGGCTTTTCCTTACTTTTCAAGAATTTATCAAAATGGTCAGGGAAATATATTAAGTCATATTTCATGCCTTTGGTTGGTATGCTGTTAACTACCGTTATTGTAGCTGTAATGGAATTGTATTTGCCAGAAAATATAACTTTAGGGGGAACTGGTTTTAGTTCAATTAATACGCTTCTTGAAAATTATGGGACAGTTAGTCTAGGAGTCTTATTCCTGCTGTTCTTGGGTAAGATGATTGCTACCTCGACTTGTGTAGGATTTGGTACATCTGGTGGAGTAATGGGGCCTTCATTAGTTACAGGAGCTGCTCTTGGTGTTTTATATTGGAAATTATTTTCGTTTGCGGGTGTTAATCCTTTAGCATTAATTATAGTAGGTATGTCTTCTTTTCATACAGCAACCACTAAGACTCCTATCGCTTCAATGATTTTAGTTCTTGAAATGGTAGGTTTTCCAAATTTGATTATTCCTATAATCCTTTCAAATGTTGCTGCATTTATTGTATCTATGGATTTCAGTTTATACAGTGGTCAGCTCCAAAGTAAAGAAGTCATATTAAGAAGAAGAATTCAATATACAGATGTCTTAGAAACCTTGAATGTGAAGGAAGCGATGGAAACAACTTATGTGTCAGTTAAAGAGGATGAGCGATTAAAAGACACTTTTTCACTTCTTTATCTTCACAAAATAAGCTCGCTTCTTGTTGTTGATAATAAGAATGAACTTGCAGGGATAATCAGTGCTTCAGATTTTCAAAGAGGTTTTTCAAAAGGTTCAAACCTAATTTCAGATGAAATGACGCGGAATTTATATGTGGCTCATCCTGAAGAAAGTTTGAGAGATGCTTTTGATCGTTTAACTACGAATGCTATAGAATGTATGCCAGTAGTAACTAAAGATGAACCTAAAAAAATACTAGGAATTGTTGCTTTCAGAGATATTGAGCATAGATATGAAACAGAATTAACAAAATTAGAACTCAAAAGGAAATTAACAATAAAGGAATTAGAAGAGGAATTAGATGATGATATATAATACAGAAAATTCACCTTTCAAAGACCTTGAATCTATGTCTTTTTCAGAGAAATCTTGGTTGAATTTTTGGTATCCAAAAATATGTGAGTTCTTACATCTTTCTCCAGAAGAAGATTTAGTAGCTTTAAAATCATCTCTAACAGAATTATCGAGCAATTTTTCCTTTAAAAAACTTACAAACTTACTTGAAAAAAAACGAGTTATAGCAATAGCTCCGGGGATTCACCTCGAAAAAGAAATAGATGAATATCTACAAAAAGCGAGGAAATCAGAAGATGTTTTAGTTTCTGCAGATGGAGCTACATCCTATCTGCTTTCAAGGGATATTATACCTCACATCATTGTTAGTGATTTGGATGGTAATGCTAGAGATCAAATAGAAGCTCAGAAAAGAGGTTCACTTATTTTGCTTCATATTCATGGGGATAACTATAGGAAGATTGAACCATTTTTTAAAGAAATTTCAGTTGGGAATTTTCTCATAACTACTCAAATTCAACCTTTACCTAATTCCTTTAATTTCTTTGGTTTCACTGATGGAGATAGAATTGTTTGTCTTTCTACTTACATGAAAACAGCAGAAATCATTCTTATTGGTTATGATTTTGGATCAGAAATAGGAAAATTCTCAAAGAATGGTTCTTTTGATGAGAGATTTAAAGAACGAAAAATGAAGAAATTTGTAATAGGAAAATCGATAATTAACTGGTGTTCAAATCAAGGTCAGAAAATATCTTTTCTCTCTAATTTGAAAATTTAATCGTGAACTGGAAATAATTCTGTAGTTACTCCTTGACCCTCATACTCATACACAGTTACCGTTACCTGACTTATATTTTCTTGTTTTATCTCCTCATTTTTTGCTAACATTTTGACAAAATAATGACTCAGTTCTTCTACAGTGGTATTCTCAATTGGCAACATTACAACATCAGATTTAGGAAATTCATATTCTTTTTCGCTATGAGGAATCTTAACGATAACTTGATTTCCTTCTTCAATTATAGTTATAAGTCTGTTCTTGGAAGGAATGAGGACATAATGATCAAGTGTATTCACTATAGGTTTCATAATACGCTTTATTGTGTGAAAATTAATTACCATATTGTCTTTTCCTTGAGTTCCATAGACATTTACTAATATACTATAATTGTGTCCATGGAGGGGTTCTTCGAATTTTTCCCCAACAACAAAATGAGCACAAGAAAAAGTTAGATAATCCCTATCTAAAAATAAATCATATGTCATTAATTTTGTAATTCTGTGTTTTAATAAAAATCCTTCTTTCTAACATAGCTTACTCGTTGCTTTCAAGAATGAAAGATTCAAGTTCTTGTATCCCTAAATCTATATCTACAAGATAAACAAGAAAGTCTGATAATAAAGCTGCATATTCATTTCTGAGTTCTTTACCAATGTTAATTAACTCATCAAAACTGCTAATGTCATCAAGCCCCCAAGAAAGAACGTCACAGAGTTTGCCTATTTCATCTTCTGTTAAAACATCCTCTCCTTTAGTCTCAAGCATGTTAATCTGTACTAGTATCTTTTCTGTACTAGAAGCTTCATCTTCATATATAGATGTGAGAGGAATGATACAAATATCCAACAATTCGTGTAAAGTCATTTGAGCTTTATCAGCAAGGTCTATAGCTTGAAATGATAAATCAGTTGTTTGTCTGATTAGTTCTTTCTGGTTTTGTAGATTTTCCTCATCTATTACAACACCCTTATGCAAATTCATGTATTCATCTTGTTTATTTAGAACCAAAGAAAGATTCTCTCTAATACTTTCCTCAACTTCAGATTCAGGAGAAGTTCTGTAATAGATGTCTTGCCATTGATTATTCACCTGCTCCTTTAGATCTAGAAGTTCTCCCCCTCTAACAAGAAGACTTTCAATTTTATGAATGATAATCTCCCTCTCATTCATCCCTTTGAGGTAGGCTCTTTCTACTTCTTCCTCAAATTCTGTTTTTGCTCTACCTGCAGATCGTAAATAGTCCACAATAGAACTTTGATAAAAGGTACGAGCTAGCATGGACATAGCCGATAGTAACGAATTTCGTAATGTATAAAGACTATCTTCGTTAGAACCAAGAAAGCGATCAATAGAGGTGAGGATGTTGTTCATCAATGTATAAATGTGACGGAGTGTCCTGTAATTCAGCCTATCTAGGAATTTTCCTAGAACGGTCTGTCTTTCCAGAACCGCCTCTATATCTTCTTGCATTCGTGATAAAGAGAAAGTCATACTTAAATAAAAGACTTATCTTTTGGAAGAATTGAATTTAAGGAGATTCTAGTGAATTAATTTTGTGGTTTTTTTAAAAAATATGAATTGTGTCGGATAAAATAGTTAGAAAAGAGAAAATAAATGTAAAAACTTGTTTAACCATATAATTGATAATCATGAATATCCAATTCAACTTTTACTCTCTCGTCTGGTTCATAAGGTATTAAAGAGAATTCTACACTTTCAGGAAGATTCTCTACAATAAATTTACTAAGACTAGAAATTTCTTCTGAGTCAATATCTTCAATTGACATAAAGGAAGATTCAGATGTTTCATTGGTTTTAGAAAAAGGATCGCCTCTAACATATTCAAGCTTAAAAACGATGTAGAGGTCAGAAATTAATCCCTTGTCCTTCTTTTCGTTGACCATATGACGAAGAGCTATAATACTCTCAGCTCGTGTTTGTACCCCTGTTTCTTCGAAAACTTCTCTTTCAATAGCTTTAGAGAGTGATTCTCCAAGTTCAACATATCCTCCAGGAAGAATCCATTTACCTTTACTAGCACCATAAGTGTGTTTAACAAACAAAATTTCGTCATCTTTTATGCAAACACCTCCTACCCCTATTTTATGAAGACTGTATTTAGCTACATAATCACTATACATAGTTAACAATACTCATCCTAAATAAAAAACTTGAGTAAAATGAAAAAAAGAAAAAAGAAAAAAGGAATTCAAAGCTTAATTTCTCTTACGTCTGAAAGTGTATAATGAAGGTATTATCAGGGAAACAACCAACACCATCATGAGCGTGCTTTTAGTCGTATCTATAGTGGTGGTTGTTGTTGTAGTTGTACAATATTGTGAATAACCTGCAGCGCACAACCATTCATAAGAAGCAGTTAGATTGTAATCGTATTTTATTATGTTATAATTATAGTAATCTGGAAAACAGATGTACAGAACACTATCAACAATGAGGCAATCACCTTCATTAACAACTTCATTCATCTCTACTCTATTTATGGCGTAATTCATGGCTTTACGGATAGCTACACCTTTGGTATATTCTTCCTTACCAGGAGTGTCAAGAAATTCATAATTAGCTTGTTTTCCAATAAAAGGTCTACGCAGGTTATAGAATATGAATATAAGATTTCCTCCCTCTCCCATAGCTACGTGAAATCTTGGATCTCCTACCAGTTGGTTATAAGTAACCTTGTCAAGACCACAAGAATCCAATCTTCCTGCTAAGAATTCAAATTTTATAGATGTATCATCACCAATTATTCTTAGATTTATTGTTTCAACTAAAGGAGTCATACCTTCTTGACCATCAATCGCTCCTACTCCAAACCAATATGGACTTCGTTTTAGAACTATTGTCGACCCTTTCATATAATAATCCAGCATATACATTCCACATCCAAAAGGAGAAAAGCTGAAAGTTTGCCACTGAGGAGTGTTTTTAATACCATCATATAACCCGCTACATTCTACTCCACCACCCTCTGTATATGTGATTGTTGGATCCGATGAGTTCAAGAAAAATTCAGGCAATATATCTACATTCATAAAGTACCAAAAAGACGAATAAAATTCGTGTTCAGGAGTAGCTGGAATTTGGTCGATTTCTATATGAAAAGTCATATCATCTTCTGGGTCAACATAACATGCTTTTATCCAATGAAACGCGTAAGTATCACCACTAGTAATTGGATTGGCATGTGCTAGAAGTGTAAAGACTGCATCTTTAGCAGTAACTTGTTGGTTGGTACCATCACTGTATTCAGCATTCTTTAGACCAACCATTAATTCTCCAGTGGGGGTATCTGATAATGGAGCTGAATTGATGGTTCTTTTTGTAATATTATAAGATGGATTCCAGTAGACATTATCTCTTATTGTGAATGTGTAGTGGGTTTCATTAATTCGTTCCCAATCATTAACTATACCATCTTTCCTAGGTTTAGAATCATGTATCAAAATAATAGACTCAGACTCTAAATTCCAAATAAATTTACTGTCTTCCTGTTCATTGAATAACGGATTAAGCTCTGTATAATCGCTTCCTACAAAATTTAACTCATCTAGAGAAACTTGTCCTTCATGATAACCATCAAAATGCATGTAAGGTAGATTTGCCATAAATCCCCAGTTTGAATCATAAATTATTATATTTGACCAATATGCAGAATAATATTTACCTGAATAAAGGGGTAACATAGGCACAATTTTGTCCATCATGAGTTGTTGCCAGCCGTAATATATTTGCTTACAAACATCTAAGTCTGTTGTACTAAATGCGCTGTTTTGCATAGCTTCTGATTCGTTATTATATGGAATGTCAGGACCTAAATCAAACATATTGAGGGTGCCATTAGTGGTATAAACGTGTCTCATATCAGGAGTTAGATAATCAGGAACTAATGCAACAATACCTATATCGTAGTCGTGTGTTAGTAGGAGTGTTCCCACGAATACTGTCCATTCTTCAACCTTAACTTCTATATCTATCCCTATATTCCCTAGATATTGAGCTATGAACAACCCGTAATATGGTCTCACACCACCACCATTGGTCTTAAAAACAAGTTGACCAATCGCTACTGAACTATTAACGTTTATATTTTTTACACATGAACTGACAATCATTAAGCTTGAAAGTGTAACAAAAACAAGAATTTTCATATTTTTTTCCATCAATGAAGTCTCCTATATAGTTATATCATAAACTATACGTTTATCCTTAGAGTTATTAATTCTTTTGGCTGAAACCCAATTTGCATCATAACCTTTTGTGTTTACCCAAGTTACTTCATAAGCTTTTGGCGAGTATAATGGCAACATCGGGATTATTTTGTCCATCATGAGTTGCTCCCATTCATAATAGTGCTGTTGTCTTGTTTCTAAATCTGTTATTAACATCCCTTCTCCTTGCATTGTTTCAGATAAATCGCAGTAAGGGATGTCTTTACTGAGTTGAAAGATATTTAGAGACCCTTCTTCTGTATACATGTGTCTTAAATCAGGAGACGAAACACTCCCTCCTATTCCTCCTGTTCCTATATCATAATCATGTGTTAGGATCAGTGTTCCCAAGAATACTGCCCATTCTTCAATCTTAACGTCTACTTCAATTCCTATATCACGTAAGTATAGCGCAATAAACACCCATAATCAGGTCGTACTGAACCACCTGTTGTTTTAAAGACTAAGCTAGCTATAGGTTCAGAAGCTACAGAAGAGTGCTGACTTAATGAACCTAGAAGAATTATGTATGAAAAAACAACAAGTAATCACTTGAAATTTCTTCTTCATTTCTTAAATCTCTCTGAACTATAAAGACAAATTTCTGTAATCAAATTTATATCTTTTTCTTAAAAGAGAAAAGAAAAGAGAAAAGAGAAAAAAAGGAAAAAAGAAAAATAAGTTTTGAATCTTATTTTCTTCTACGATAGAAAGCTATAGAAGCAGCAGCACCAATAGCTGCAATTAATGCAAACACTGGGAATGGAGTATCTTCTGTTGTACCACCTGTTGTAGTTGGTGGTAATTCACCGGTTGGATAACCTGCAGCATCTAGCCATTCAAAGGAAGCATATAAGTCGTAATTGTACTTGATAATGTCGTTATAGTAGTAGTATGCTGTAAATGGATATAAGACACTTTGGCAAATCAAATACTCACCATCATGTAATACCTGGTTCATTTCATCTCTGTCAATGGCGTAGTTCATAGCTTTACGAACAGCTACACCTTTGGTGTATTCCTCTTTACCTGGGGCATCAAGATAAATGAAGTTATCTGCACCACCAACAAAAGGTCTCTTAAGATTATAGAACATATAACCCATTGAAGCTGAAACGAATGTCTGCACTTCAAATCTTGGATCAGCTTGCATCTGCTTTCTTTCTGCTGGAAATTCTGTCAATCCTGTCCAATCTAGTTTTCCTGCTTTAAATTCTGCTAATTCAGCCGAGGTGTCAGGAATAACACGAATATTGATTGTATCAAGATCTAAATCTTGAGCAGTACCATCGAAAGCTCCAATTCCAAACCAATATGGACTTGATTTTAGAACTGTTACAGAATTATCAATAGCATAATCAAGCATGTATTTTCCACAGCCAAAAGCTGAGGTACTGAATGCCACCCATTGTGGAGTGCTTAACATTTCTGGATATAAACCAGTACATTGAGCATGACCATCAGTGTATGAGATGGTTGGATTAGTGGAGTTCAAGAAGAATTCAGGTAAAACATCCCATGGAAGTCTCGCCCAGAAATCTACATAATGCTCAACCCCAGGAGTGTCTGGATTACCATCGATTTCGATGTGGAATGCTAGAGGATCTACAGGATCAACATAACATGCTGAAATCCAATCATGATAAGTAGTACTTTCACTAATCATTGCATTAGACCAGACTAAGTATGTAAAAACTGCATCTTTTGCAGTGACTTGCTGGTTGGTTCCATCACTGTATTCACCATTCTTCAATCCTACCATGAGGTCACCAGTCGGAATGCTACTTAATGGATCAGAACTTGCATCTCTTAAAGTTACATTGTATGAAGGATTCCAATATATATCATCTCTCATGTAGAATTTCCAGTGAAATTCATCAACTTGTTCCCAGTCTTCAACTAGACCAGTCTTAAGAGGAGCAAGATCTGGACTGAATTGTACAACAGGTTCTGACATTAAACTCCAGATGAATGAACTTGAGGTATCATCTGAGAATAATGGGTTAAGTTCTCGCCAATTAGCATCTGCAAGATTAAACTCATTTAAAGATACTTGACCATCATGATAGCCATCATAACTCATATATGGTAAGGAATCAACGATACCCCAACGACCATCATATCCCTCGGTATTAGCCCAGATTCCTACATAAGATCTGGGGGCATAAAGTGGTAAAATCGGAACTATCTTGTCCATCATCAATTCCTGCCAGTCATAATACCATTGTTGTCTTTCTGCTAGATCAGTGATAGTGACACCGATATCTTGCATGTTTTCACTTTCATTACCGTATGGTATTTCTCTGTCTAACTGGTAACAATTCAACGATCCATCTGTGGTGTAGCTATCTCTCATATCTGGAGAAGCTCCTCCACCTGATAAGCTCACCATACCTATATCGTAGTCGTGTGTCAAGATCAGTGTTCCTACGAATACTGACCATTCTTCAATCTTAACGTCTACTTCTATCCCTATGTCACGTAAATATTGTGCTATAAACAACCCATAATCAGGGCGTACGCCGCCTCCATTTGTCTTAAAAACCAAATTTGCTATGGGTTCTGAACCTTTCACTGTGACTGTGGAGTTAAATCCACTTGTGATAAGAAGATTAGCTAAGATAAATAGTGTTAAATAAACTGCTTTTTTTTTCATCTTTAAGCTCGCCTTACTATTCTTTTATTGCGCGACTTTTTTCTCACGCTATGAGACCGACCTTTAAGGCATTTATTATTATTTTGGTCAACTTTGGCTAGAACCCCCGAAACATTAATAAGTGTATGTTTCACACAAGTATGATTTATTTTTCAATTAATCTTCTGAGTTTTTTCTCTTGCCAAATAATACATAACAAAGATTTTTTTTTGAAGTTAATTCTTTTTCATTTTTTTAAAATTCCCAGCATATGTCACATAAATCTTAATTATTCATTTTTCCTATATTTTCTTTGAACATCTGGAGATTAATGAATGAGTAAGTTCACAAACCTAGCTAGTAAACATTTCTTCTCTGTATTTCTTGCTTTTTTTGTTACAATCTTATGGTCATCTTCTTGGCCTATTATTAAATTTGGAATGAAAGAAATGCCACCTTTGATTTTTGCAGGCTTACGATATGTCATAGCTTCCTTTATTTTACTTGTTTTTGTTCTTCTTCGTCCTAAATATAGGAAAGAACTTAAAAATCTGACGAAGAGATGGTGGTTACGTCTAATCTCTTATGGCTTAATTTTCTACACTATTACTCAAGGTGCTCAGTTTTTTGGATTACTTTATCTCAATGCAATTACAGTTAGTTTATTGCTTAGTTTTACTCCTATACTTGTCCTTATTTTTGCTAATCTTACTAAAAGAGCGATCTAACTTTATTCAGTTAATCTTGGTTCTTCTAGCAATTGCTGGGGCTTTATTATATTTTCTCCTTAATCCAGAACTAGTAGCAAAGCAATTCTTAATTGTCTCAGGCACAAATCAGTTTATTCTTCCACCCCAACCTATTGTAGCAACATCCTTGAAAGTGGTTGGTCTAGTAGTTGTTATTATTGGTGTCCTAGCAAACACCTTTTCTGCTATTTATGGTCGTTCTATTAATCAAGCTAAAGAAGTCAGTACTGTTGTAATTACTGCAGTTAGTATGGTTGTTGGTTCAATTGTATTATTAATTACAGG
>CAZJUB010000024.1:0-35652 GCA_964549075.1 uncultured archaeon
AGGACATACATTCTTTGGTAGAGGAAATATCAAGGAAGCTCTTGTTAATTCTAAATATGTAATTAATCAGCGTTTCAAAACACAAAGAATCGAACATGCTTTTATGGAAGTTGAGAGTTCATTAGCATTCCCGACTGAAAAAGGAGTTCACGTTTACAGTCAAGGTCTAGGAGTTCATGAAGATCAGCGTCAAATAGCTGAAGTACTTGGATTAAAGACAGATAATGTAATTGTAGAACTAGTACAAAATGGAGGGGCTTTTGGAGGTAAAGAAGATCTTTCTTGTCAAGCTCAAACTGCTGTAGCAGCTTATCTCTTAAAGAAACCTGTTAAAACTGTCCTTACAAGAGAGCAATCCCTTAGATTACACCCTAAACGTCATCCTATGACAATGGATTATGAAGTAGGTGCAGATGAGAACGGAAAACTTACAGCTGTAAGAATAAAATTAATAGCTGATACTGGAGCTTATGCTTCAGTTGGTGCAAAAGTCGTTGAACGAGCAGCAGGACATTGTTGTGGTCCCTATTATGTTCCAAATGTTGATGTAGATGCGAAGGCAGTTTATACTAATAATGTTCCCTGTGGTGCGATGCGAGGTTTTGGTGTAAATCAAACATCATTCGCTATCGAGTCTTGTCTTAATATGATTGTTGAAAAAATGAAACAAGATGGAAAGGAAATAGATGAATTTGACATAAGAGAGATGAATATACTTAGAGAAGGAGAGAGGTTTGCCACAGGTCAGAAAATGACCAAAACTATTCGTGGGATGCAATTATGTTTAGATGCTATTAGAGATATCTACAAGAATTCTAATGTTCCAACTGGTATTGCTTGTGGTATTAAAAATACAGGTATTGGAAACGGTTTAGAAGATACTGGAAGAGTGCTAATTAAAGTTCTAGAAAATGAGCAATTGGAAATTCTAACAGGGTTCACAGAGATGGGCCAAGGATTGTTTACAATCTTGACTCAAGTAGTTTCAGAACTAACAGACATTCCTACCTCTCAAATGAGGGTAAAATCAATCAGTTATCCCACAACTAAATGTGGAATGACAACCGCTTCTAGAGCAACAGGATTAGATTCTATGGCAGCAAAACATGCTGCTGAAAAACTCGCAGAAGCTCTACAAACAAAATCACTAAAAGAATTAGCAGGGGAAGAATTCCATGGGGAGTATATAACAAATTTTACTGTAAAACCAGGAACTAAGATAGATAATCCTGTTACTCACCTAGCTTTTAGTTATGCGGTTCAAATAGCTTTTCTAGATGAAAAAGGTAATCTTAAAAAAATCATAGCTGTCCACGATGTTGGAAGAGCTATTAATCCGATGGCTGTTGCAGGACAGATAGAAGGGGGAGTGCATATGGGTCTTGGTCATACACTTTCTGAACACTTTAAGTATACTAATAGTTTTCCAGATTCTTTGAAACTTAGAGATTTACAGATAATCAAAGCTAGGGATACTCCTGAGGTTGAAGTTATAATTGTTGAAGAGCCAGAAGAAATTCTAGGTTTTGGTTCAAAAGGTATCGGTGAGATTGGATTGGTTCCAACTGCAGGAGCAGTAACTGGAGCTTATCATAATTATGATGGAAAGTGGAGAACTGAACTTCCTATAGCTAGAAAATGAATATTAAATAAAAAAAGAGAGAGATTAAGGAACGATTTTGGTTCCTGTTTCACCTTTTAAGGCTCTACTGATGTTTTCTGGATTAGTAATTAAGGCTTCTTTACCACCATTTTCTAAGAATTTGATGATAGCTCGAATTTTAGGTTCCATAGAACCTTTAGCAAAGTGTATCCCTTCAGCTAAGTATTTCTTTGCTTCTGCTAGAGTCATTTGATCTAATTCTATTTGGTTTGGTTTTCCGAAATTCAAAGAAACTTTCTCAACAGCTGTTGAAATAAGAAGTAAGTCTGCATCAATTTTAGTAGCTAAGAATGAAGAAGCAAAATCTTTGTCAATGACAGCAGCAGTACCTTTTACACCTTCATCTGTAAGAATAACAGGTATACCTCCACCACCGACGGTGATTGTAATAATTCCAGCATTGATAAGAGTCTTCACTGCTTCTAATTCCATTATTTCTACAGGTATCGGCGAAGCAACGACTCTACGCCAACCTCTTCCAGAATCTTCAACTACATTCCATCCTAAATCTTCTTTTCTTTTATTAGCCTCATCTGCATCCATGAAACCTCCGATAGGTTTAGTTGGAGTTTGGAACGCAGGATCGTTAGGATCTACTCTTACTTGTGTAACAATAGTTGCTACAGATTTGTTGATTCCTCGTCTTTTGAGTTCATTTTGAAGGTTCTGTTGAAGAGCATAACCTATAGCTCCTTGAGTATCAGCTCCGCAAGCATCGAGAGGTACTTCGTGCATACCTTCAACTTTGTGAGCAATCTCACTTCGTCGCAAGATAAAACCGACTTGAGGACCATTACCATGACCTATAGCAATATCCCAACCTTCTTCAATCATATCAACTAAATGATAAGCAGTTTCTTTAGCTGCCTTATATTGATCTTCTACAGTCTGGTGTTGCTTATCTTTGATGAGAGAATTTCCTCCAATAGCAACAACAGCAACTTTCTTTTGTACTGACATAGGTATCACATTCCAATTATTATGAGTTTAAATATTTCGTTTTTAGACATAATTGTTATACTCTATAGAAATACAATCATTCAAATTAAGATATCTTTTTATATTTTCGAAGGTAAGTGTATATTTGAAATGAATGATGTTTTCTGCCCTAAATGTGGAAAGATACACACATCAGCAAACAGACACTGTGATCACTGTGGCGAGGATCTTGAATTCGTTATTTTAAAATTTAAACAAAAACACCTTCCAGTAAAATATCAAGTAGAACCTCCTCCATTGGATGAAGATAAAGCTACAAAAATTGAAAAAAATATCTCAGAATATATTAAAACAGAAACAGAACTTGAAGAATATGATATCCTCCCTGAAAATCTAACTAGACAGCCTTTAACAAACACATATACCCAAGCTGCACAAATTCAAACAACAGGGAGATTACAAGGCGATTCTCAAAGAATAAAGTTACAACGAAAGAAAGATCCATGGTGGTTTGATTGTTTATGCTGGTAAATAGTTCAATGTTACTCTAAATGTAGAAAATCCTCTGAAAAATTCTTCCGAGATAATTAAAGATTTGAAACTCCAAAGTTAAGTAAACTATCAAATGTGTTAAAATTTACACAAGTACTTACTTCAGTGTTCATGTTCTGTAGTACTCATGAAAAATGAAAATCTAATAACTATATCAAAGATTGTAGAAAAAATCTTGCTTATACCCTCTTTAATATGGATCTATTCACCTATTATTGCAGGTATTTTATTTGCAATGGTATGGATGTTTCCAGCAGCTTTTACATCTTGGTGGTTATTTGCTTTCTTAGGTCAGAAAGGTTGGTTGTTAGGAGTAATTGCTGTTGATGATTTGATGATAGCTCTTATTATTGTTGAGTTTATAATTTTTGGAATTGGATTTTGTCTGTTTGTTTGGGGATTAGCTCTTATAGCTAAAGCCAAGATCAAAAAAACAGGATTAGTAAAGACTGGTCTCTATAAATTCATAAGACATCCTCAACATCTAGGTATAATCTTAATGTCATTATGTATCTCTCTCTATATTCCTTGGTCTAAAGATGATTTCATAAGAATAGGAGAAATTGTCTCTTGGTCATTTTTTTCATTAGTTTTGATAGTAATGTCAGATTTTGAAGATAAGAGATTATCAGAAAAATTTGGGGAGGAATTCGACCAATACATGGCATCAACAGGATTTTTCTTTCCAAGAATTATAAGGAAAGATAAGAAAAGAAAAACAGTTTACGAGACAAAATATTGGAGGAGATACTTATTTTTAGGGGTAGGCTATTTAACTTTCGTATCCTTAATCAGTCTAATAACCTATATCTTAGAACTTCCACAAGTAGATATTGTAAGAAAATTATTTGACTTCTTATCCAAAGAGTTCTGGTATTTCAACATTATAGGTCTGATATTAATTGCTGGAACTATAATGCTCAATAGATATATAAAAAGAAGAAAATTAAAAACAGATGAGGAAGTTGAATACCAAGAATTTCAAAATCCTCAGACTAACTCATTAACTGACTCATAAACTGCTCTACGCAATGATTCCTCTCTTGGATCAACAAGTTGAGCAACAAGCAGCTCCTAGCTCGTTTCGTTTTTTAAAATTATTAACAAAAACTTTCTTCACTGCTTCAAATTCAGATTTAACAAAACCTGATATGGAGGAATTATTTGTAATCTGAATCACCTCATTTTGATATACTATTGTTTTGAAATAGTCAATTCAGCTAGTGTTTAAAATATTTAAGTATATTGGAGTAACACCAAAATAGATTGGAAACAAACCAAAAGTATTGAAAACTATAAAATTATACGTCATTAAAAAAGATTAAAGCTTTGAAATAAAAGATTAAGGGATTAAAATACTCTATCTCATTGTTAAAGCCATTACAGCTTTTTGTGCCAAGAAAGGATCATCTTCTTGAGATAAATCTTTTTCCATACTTTTTATTTAATAAAAGCAATATTATCGATATGACTACTATAATAGATAATGAAATGAGAATAACTTTGAGATAAAGAGGCATCGTTGGTGTTTCATTTGTAGGAGTAATATTATTATCAAAAGTCAGAATATACGTTTGATCTGTTGTTAAATTAAAGAAATCTATAATTATAATTCTTAATTCATGTTCTCCATCGACATATTGCGTAGTATTAACATTGTTAAACCTAAATAAAATAAAAAAGTTATTTAAAATTTGCGAAAAAAAATAGAATTTATTATTACATCTTATTATAGATCACAAGTATTAATTATTTATCTGAAAAATAAAAATTAGAAGGACTATAAATCCTATCTCATAGTAAGAGCCATAACTGCTTTCTGTGCATGCATCCTGTTTTCAGCTTGATCAAAAACCACAGATTGAGGTCCATCCATAACTTCGCTGGTTACTTCTACATCTCTATCAGCTGGTAAGGGGTGCATGTAAATAGCGTCTTTGTGTGTTAAAGCCATTTTCTTAGAATCGGTTATCCAGTTCTTATATTTATCTTGGATTTTTTTACCTTCTTCAGGATCATTAGTTGTTAGTAGAGGTCCCCAAGATTTAGCATAGACAATTTCTGCATCTTTGAATCCTTCTTCCATAGAATCAACAACTTCAAAGTTACTACCATATTTATCAGCTTGTTCTTGTGCTTGTTTCATAATCTCTGGCATCAACTTGAATTCAGGAGGATGAGCTAATGTCACATCTAATCCAAATCGCGGCATCTGTAGAATCAATGATTGTGGAACAGAAATTGGTTTGAGATAGGAGGAAGCATAAGCCCACGAAACAACCATCTTCTTTCCTTTAAGGTTCTTACCTTTTTTCTCCATGATAGTCATAAGATCAGCTAAGCATTGATGAGGATGATAGATATCACACTGCATATTCAAAACAGGTGAGCGAGATGCGGAAGCAACGTTGTTGATGTATTTGTTGCCTATTCCCCAATCACAGTGGCGGATGGCAATTCCATCAAAGTATCTACCGAGAATTTCTCCAAGTTCTTTTTCTGTATCACCATGAGAGACTTGAGTAGTTCTACTTTCAATAAAAGCAGCATGACCACCTAGTTGAGCCATCCCAGAGTCAAAGGAAGCTCGAGTACGAGTGCTGGAGAAGAAGAACAACATAGCAAGTGTTTTATCTTTCAGATAAGAATGTTGCTCACCAAGAGCTCGTTTTTTCTTCAAATCCCAAGCTACTTCAAGGATTGTTTCTACTTCTTCTTTTGTAAAATCTAGGTCGCCAATTAAGTCGCGACCTCTAAAATCAGATTGCATTTTTTAATCAACCTTCCTCTGCACCTAGTACCAAAGCAATTAGTGCCATTCTCATTACTACACCATAGAATCCTTCTTGCCAGTATCTTGCCCAACGGGTTTGATCTACTTCTGGTGGGATTTCATCCATTCTAGGCAAAGAGTGGAGTAAAATAGCGTCTGATTTAGCTTTTGTTTCTAGTAGTTCTTTAGTAATCTTAAATTCTGGTGGAGTAAGACCAACATCACCTTCACGTTCATCTCTCGATTTTGTATAATCAGGTTGAACTACAGGTTCAACTAGGATAACATCAGCATCTGCTATTACTTCTCGAACATCATCAGCTTCAGTAAAGTTCAAACCATTACGCTTGAAATCTTCTTTATATTCGTCAGGCATTTTCATGCCTTCTGGAGCTACAAATGTGATAGGACAATCAAATTGGGTGAGTGCATGACCAAGAGAGTGCATAGTTCGCATTCTCATATCTCCAACAGCTACCCACTTTAGACCGTCAATATGACCTTTTTCTTTAAGAACAGTATACAGATCTGTTAAAATCTGAGTCGGATGCTCGCCCCAACCATCTCCTCCGTTAATAATTGGGATGGAGACCCATTTAGCTGCTTCTTTTGGTGCACCCTTTTGGAAATGTCTCATAACTATAACATCTCCATAGTTTTCTAGCATCTTGAAAGTATCCTTAATAGATTCCATGTAGAAATCTCCTGCTCTGGTCATTTTAGCATCTGAGAAACCAGTCACTTTTCCTCCTAGTCTTAGCATGGCTGATTCATGAGCTAATCGAGTTCTTGTTGAGGGTTGATAAAAAGCTGTGACCATTGTTTTATCTTTTAATAAATCAACATTCTTCCTGTTTCGAGCTATTGGTTCTAATTTTCTTGCCACTTCGAAAATACGTTCAAATTCATGACGTTCAAAATCTCTTAATGAGATAATATCTCGACCTTTAAAACTTCTCATAATTTATCGCCTTTATTAATAAAGTAATATTTTATCTAATTTTATAACTTGCTAATAATAACTTTTCTTTACAAGCTTTCTTTTAAGCTAACTTAACATGATTTCTTACCCAAAAACAGTGAAAATAACCGGTGAAAACCATTTTCTTCTTTTGCTTGTTGTCACTTCATTTTAATTTCAGATCATACGATTTGTACTATAAATCCATAGAAATTTTCCACTACAAATAATATGAAGGCTATACTTATTGAAGTTACTTCAATATAATAATACCACAGTTATAACTATATTGTAGTGTCAAATAAAAACAGCTAATTGAAATACTTTTTTCTTTTTCAACATACATATAATTGAATAAATGTAGTAAACGTTATATATATTTGATATTTCCTTAAGTAGGCGAAAATTATGGATTTAGCGTATGTTTCGATTATTGTAGGCGCGTTTGCAATTCTGATTGTTTGTCTTTTGATTTACTTAGTTTTGAGGGTTGATGAAGGAACAGTAAGAATGAAAGAAGTTGCAGGATTCATTCGCGTTGGAGCAAATGCTTTCATGCGAAGAGAATTTATGACTATTAGTATCTTTATTGTAGGAATAGGGATACTTTTAGGTTTTATTTTACCAGATTGGCAAGTTTCGATATGTTTTGTAATTGGAGCTATAATCTCTCTAGTTGCTGCATTTATAGGAATGAGTCTTGCAGTTAGAGCAAATGTTAGAACTACAAATACCGCAAGAAAAAGTGGGATAAAGGCTGTAGTAGTTGCTTTTAGAGGAGGTGCAGTAACAGGTATTTCGATTGTTGGTTTAAGTTTGATTGGAGTGGGATCACTCTTTTTAATTTTTGGTGATAATCCTACATATTTAGTAGGATTTGGAGTAGGTGCTAGTTTATCAGCACTATTTGCTCAGTTAGGAGGAGGGATATATACTAAAGCTGCAGATGTCGGTGCAGATATAGTAGGAAAAGTAGAACACCAACTACCTGAAGATGATGCAAGAAATCCAGCTTCAATAGCTGATTTGGTGGGAGATAATGTCGGAGATTGTGCTGGTCGAGGAGCAGATCTATTTGAATCTTTCTCTGACAATATAATTGGAGCAATGGTTCTAGGAGCAGCACCTATATTTTTTGGTATTTATGGTGAAAATGCAATAGTTTTTCCTCTTTTAGTTGAATCAGTTGGTATAATTGGTTCAATTATTGGTGTATTTTCTATCAGAGCATCAAAAACTAAACCAGAATTAAAAATTTATTATGCTTTTGCTTTATCTGCCTTAGTCTCAATTGCTGGTACTTTCCCAATCTGTTACTTTCTTATGGATGACTTGAGATTATTCTATTGTATACTTTTAGGGATTGGATTAACTCTAGTTGTAGCAATAATTGTATTGTATTATACTAAAACAGGTGGAAGAGTTACTAGAAAAATAGCTGAAGGATCAAAATCTGGTTCTGCAATAAATTTGATTATAGGATTAGGATATGGTTTAGAAAGCCCAGCTATACCAATAGTAACATTAGGATTAGTATCGGTTGCAGCTTACTTTATTGCAGGTGGAGATCTCGCAGGAGTGTATGGAATATCAGCAGCAGTGATGGGTGTCCTCATCTCTGCAGGAATTATAATGGCTTCTGACGCGTTTGGACCTATTGCAGACAATTCTGAGGGCATAGGAACAATGTCAGATATGAACGATGAAGTTGGTACAGCATTAGAAGAACTAGATGGAGTTGGAAATGTAACAAAAGCAGTTACCAAAGGATATGCAATGGCAACTGCGATTTTAACAGCAGTTTTGATTTTATTTGCTTATTTGACACAAGCAGCAGAACAAACTGGTCATCCACTTAATCATGTTAACGATTTTCCAATAAATATGGCAAATCCAATAGCTATAACAGCTATGTTTATTGGAGCGGTGGTACCTTTCCTTTTCTCAGCTCTAGCTATGAAAGCAGTGGGTAAGACAGCTTTTCAGATGTCAGATGAGGTAAGAAGACAATTCAAAGAAAATCCTAAGATACTGACAGGAGAAGCAAAAGCAGATTATAAAAAATGTGTAGATATCAGTACTAAAAATTCGCTCAAAGCAATGATCTTACCAACCATACTAGGAGTGGCAGCACCAATTATAATGGGATTTGTGGTAGGAATCTGGAATTTGGCTGTCTATCTATTAGCAGTGAAAGTAGTAGCAGGAATTCTTGCGATGTTCATGTATAATGCTGGTGGAGCATTTGATAATGCAAAGAAATACATAGAATTAGGTCACTTTGGTGGTAAAAATTCAGAAGCACATGCAGCTGCAGTCATTGGTGATACTGTTGGAGATCCGTTGAAAGACACTGCAGGACCTGCGTTACACATTCTTGTTAAACTGCAAAATATTCTTGCAATAATGCTTTTACCTCTCTTTATTGCATTTGCAGTAATGACCTAAACGTTTAATCCTAAACTTTTTTTCTTTTTTTTCTCACATTTTCAGTAAATCGCTCTTTTTTGGTTGGTAATGTTTTTTATGATGCTATGTTTTTCAATAAATATGAGAAAAGGAATTTCTGTGGATTTGGAGAAACTAACTTGGTTAGAAGCAGAAGCAGCATTTGAAAATTATGATGTCGTTCTGATAGCTTTAGGAGCCAGGACAAAAGAACATGGTCCACATCTACCTCTGAATAACGATTTTCTTATTGCAGAATTTCTGAAGAAAGAAGTTATAAAAAAAGTTCCAGTAATAGTTCTCCCAACTCTTCAATATGGATATTATCCCTCCTTTCTAGAATATCCTGGTTCAATATCAATAAATGAAGAAACTTTCAAACAAATGATTGTAGATATTTGTCTTTCTATGAATAATTACAATCTGAGAAAGTTCTATATACTCAATACAGGCATTTCAACACTTAAACCTCTAAAAAAAGCAGCTGAACAGCTTGAACAAAAAGGAATAATACTTCAATATTTGAATCTCTTAGACATAGAAAGTAAGCTAGATCCTAAATTACTTCAACAAGAGGGAGGAACACACGCTGACGAAACTGAAACATCAATCATGCTTTACATGTATCCAGAAATTGTAGATATGATTAAAGCGGAAAAAGACTATGATTCGAGACCAAATAGAAAAGGCTTAACGCGTAATCCAGATGGTGAGGGAGTATATAGTCCAACGGGGATTTGGGGGGATCCAACACTCGCAACAAAAGAAAAAGGTAGAATATTAACAACTGAAATAATTAAAACAATAATACAAGAATTACGAGAGCTACTTGAATTATAATCTTGGTTTCACTAGGATATTTGCAGAAGAAATAGCACAAGTTATTAATAGACCATCTTAATCGTAGTTGATGAATGCATCCAGCTCTTTACTATAGTCTAGCAGGTTTAATTGGTATATTAGCTGGTTTTGCAAGTGGTATGTTTGGTATTGGTGGAGGTTCTGTCAGGACACCTTTACTCAACGTGTTAGGTATGGACTTAATTTTTGCCTTTGGGATTAATCTCTTTGTCATCCCCTTTTCCTCTTCAATGGGAGCTTTTTCCCATAGAAAAAATATTGAAAAGAAATACGCATTATATCTTATAATTGGAGGAGGGATAGGATCAGGTTTAGGTGTTTTTCTTGCTTATCTCTTTTCTTTGTCTGATTCTAAATTCACGCTAGCAATAATATATGTTGTAATTTCCTTTATCACTGTCATTGGTATTTATCTTTACAAAATCGCTCCAAAAGTATCGGAAAAACTACAAGCTAAACCACATACTATAATTCCAGGAGCTTTCATATTGAATCTAATAACTGGGATGAGAGGGGGAAGCGGAGGATCATTATTCCCACCTTTTTTAAAATCGCTGAGAGTAGACGTTAAAAAAGCAATTGCGACTTCTTTACTCGCAACAATTTTTACCTCTCTAATAGCTATTGGAATATTCTTTTGGAAGGGAAAAATACTCTGGATAGAAGGCTTGATTGTAATGATTGGTTCAGTCATAGGTGCAAAATTAGGTAGTTTAGTATCAATGAAGACTAAATCTAAGTGGCTAGAATTGGGATTAGCTATAATTACAGTGCTTTTATCATGTATTACATTATTAAAAGCAGCACTTACTGTTAATCAGGTATCATTAATCGACTATCTATTCTGGTATTGATATTCTTTCATCAATAATATTTATTTAACAATAATCGATACTCAAGATATGGAAGAAGATTCCGAGTACTCTTTAGGATTAATTAATGGAAAAGTGTATCATTCTGGTCGTTTTGATGATTTAAATATTTATGTCAGAAATCAAGTTATAGCTAAAATCTCTTTCAATGAAGAAAAATTTCATTGTAAAAAAGAAATTGATTGTTCTGGTAAACTCGTTCTACCAGGTTTCATTGATCCTCACGTTCATATCAATTTAAATTTAGGTGAGTTCAAGACTTGTGACAATTATGAAAGTGCTTCTACAGCAGCTGCTTTTGGAGGAGTTACGACATTTATTGACTTTCTTGAACCTATCTTTTATGTTAGTGAATTTGAGGAAAAACTTAAACAGAAACAAGAAGAAGCAAAAAAATCATACATCGATTATAGTTTTCATACTACTATTGGTAACTTCAAAGAAGACGCTAGAAAGTTAATTGAAAAATCTATAAGTGTAGGTATTCCTTCAATCAAATTATTTACTACGTATTCCGAATCAAATAGACGATGTCCTTATCCTAAGATTAGAGAATTCATCGCTAATTCAGCACTTATAGATACTCTAATACTTATTCATGCAGAAAACGATGAAATTATACAAAATGCTCAAGTTGAGGACACTTTATTTGATTATGAGAATTCTAGACCTGCAACAGCTGAAATAACAGAGATACATGCTTTAGCTCAGATTACTTCTGAAGTTAAAGGAAAGGTATACATTGTTCATGTCAATTGTGGTTCTTCACTTGAACTCCTCAAAGACAAATATCTAGATTTATTAGGAAACAATTTGTTTATTGAGAGTTGCCCTCAATATTTCAATCTTACCAAAGATGTCTTTGAAAGTGAAAATGGGAACCTCTATTTATTAGCACCACCACTTCGTTCAAAAGAAGAACAGAACAAACTAAAAGATAATATTTATATTATCAACACAATAGGAACTGACCATGCACCTTTTATGAAAGAGGAAAAATTCAGATATGATCAACCGAGTAAAATACCAAAAGGTTTGGGCAGTTTGGAATACAGTTTTTCTTTAATGTACAACCTCTTTGGAGATGAGATTATTCCTAAATTTACTGTCAATCCTGCTATCATCCATTATCTTTTTCCGAAAAAAGGAATACTCAGAGAGGGATCTGATGCAGACATAGTTATTTTCGATCCTGAAAAAGAATTCACAATCAATTCTGGTCATTCTCAATCAGATTATAGTCCTTATGAAGATATGAAAGTTAAAGGATTAGTGGAATCAACAATTCTAAGAGGAGAATTCATCGTTCAAAACAGAAAGTTAGTGGGATCAATGAATGGTCAATTCATTTGGCGAAAGTAAAAAGGAACAAAGTGCACAAAATTTTATTAATAATAAATATTAAAGTAATTTATTATGATTCTAAATAGAGATTTCTTACGCTTCTTTGATTCAGATGAATATGAAAAAAAAGTTCCAGAATCAGATGAGGAAAAAAAGATTGCTCCACCTCTCTTCCAACAACCTTATCCTGAGGATGCTCAGCTCATTGATCTTATTACACCAGAGAATTTTACTATAGGAAATACTCCATTTCTTGAGCTAGTCAATAGTAGAAAAAGTAGAAGAAAATTTACAGACGAATTTTTATCGTTGGAAGAATTATCTTTTTTACTTTGGAGTACACAAGGAGTAAAAAGAATTTTAAAATCTGGTTTGGGTGTTTTTAGAACCGTTCCTTCTTCAGGAGCAAAAAGCCCTTTTGAAACCTATTTAGTAATAAATAGAGTAGAAGGATTAGAACCTGGCTTGTATCGCTACATATCTTTCACTCACCAATTACTATTTATTAAGCAAATTAAGGAAGCTGAAAAAATAACCAGTGAATTAGCTTATAATCAAAAATTTGTTGGAAAAGCTGCAGTAATTTTCTATTGGACAGCTGTTCCTTATAGAACAGAATGGCGTTACACTATTCTTTCACACAAATTCATAGCTATTGATTTAGGTATCGTTTGTCAAAATCTCTATATGGCTTGTGAAGCAATTAATTTAGGTACCGTTGCTGTTGGATACTATGAACAAAACAAATTGGATAAATTATTAGAATTAGATATAGAAGAGGAATTTGTTGTTCTCCATGCTCCTGTTGGAAAATATGTTAAACAGAAAAAACTCACAGAATTTTTCAAATATCCAAAAAAAGAAGTTACTTTGGAAGATCTAAAAAAACTAACTGGAAAATACAAAAGAAAAAATGTAATTGAATTTGAAATAAAAGATGAGAACCTTGTGATAATAATTGGAGATTATGAAGAAATACTTACTGCTTATAATCAAACGGAATTCACTGGAGAGTTTAGTGCAAGAGCATACAGATTTGAAATATCTAAAGAAGGAAAACCAGAAAAGCTCATAATTTTATCACTTGATGATGAAATCAAGGAATTTGAATATTTAGAATAAGTAGATTAAGAAGGAAGGATCAACCTTGTCTTCTCCTTAAAAGGACTAAAATTATTGAGAGAAGAGCATCAGATTTTCAAACTAGTTTTATTATGCACATAGCATTTTTTCTATTAAATGAGTAGTTTTTTATTCAACCGTTTGTAGATGTTATCTATCTAAAGAATTGAATTAGGAAGTTAGATTTTGACTGAAACAGATGGATCTAATGAACATCCAGTTGCATTAACTCAGGAAGAGAAAAATAAAATCCGATCTTACCGTATGGACAATGCAGCTGTTCTTTTTAGTTTTGTCTGTAACAAAAGAATAACCTGTTTATTCCGTCTTAGTGCAACACTAAAAGATCCTGTTAACGTCACTATTCTTCAGAAAGCACTTGATAGAATTATTGAGCGTTTTCCGTATTATCGAGTTAATCAAAGACCAGGTTTTTTTTGGTTTTATTGGGAAACAAATTTGGGGAAACCAAAAATTATTGCAGATTCCAAGTATCCCAGCCAAATGATGCCAATTAGGAAGAAAGGTATTTTTCCCTTCAGAGTAAGGGCATTTCAGAATCGTATTGCTTTGGAGGTTTATCATGGAGTTACTGATGGTACGGGAGGGTTAACATTTCTAAAAGCACTAGTAGCTGAATACCTTACTCTTAAAGGAGTAAAAACTGATGATTGGGTTGATATTTTCAGATATGATGAACCTCCTGATGATGAAGAATACGAAGATGCATTCAAAAAGTACTATCAGCCATTTTATCCGAAACAGAAACTCTTAGAAGTAGCGTTTCAAATGCCGTTTAAACTAGAGAAAAAAGGAATCTACCACATTACGACTGGGATCATTCCAATTGAGGAGATCTTATCTAAATCCAAGGAATTAAATGTAACTCTTACAGAATATCTCTGCGCTATTTATATTGATTCTCTCCAAGAGATATTCTACGAGTTGCCAGAGAAAAAACAGGAGAAATTAAAAAAACCTATTCGTTTAATGGTTCCTGTCAATCTTAGAAGATTTTTCCCTTCAAAAACAATGAGAAATTTTAGTCTTTTTGTGACTCCAGGTATAGATCCACGATTAGGTTATTATTCGTTTGAGGATATTTTGAAGACTGTCTATCATTACATGCGAGTTGAGGTAAATGATCGCTACATTAGTCAGCAAATAAGACGAAATGTAAGAGGAGAAATCCACCCATTAATGAGATTAACTCCATTGTGTATAAAAACTTCAGGAGGAAGATTTATCTATTCTCGAATGGGTGAAAAACTTTATTCTGGAACTATCACTAATCTTGGAAGAGTAGTGATGCCAGAAGCTTTCTCTGATAGAATTAAGAGATTTCAATTCTTACCTGCGCCAAGTCCCGCAAATAAAAGTTCATGTGCAATTGTGAGCTTTAAAGATAATCTGTACATAAATTTTGGGAGAGTAATTAAAGATCCAATTGTGGAGAGAAAATTCTTTAGAAAACTTAAAAAACAAGGTGTTTCGGTAAAAATCGAGACCAATTAAAAGTGAAAAACATGCCTTACTGTAGTAAATGTGGTGTAGAGGTGGGTGAAGAGGTTCAAAAGTGTCCTTTATGTAACCTGCCTATTCAGCATTTTCCTGAAGATAAAGCCGAAAAAATTGGGAAGAAAAAATATCCAGATCGAACAGATCAACAACTAAATGGCAAATCCTATCCTGATAAAGAAATTGAGAAACCAGGAAAAAGAAAATTAACAAGAAAAGATAAACGAATCAGAGTATGGGAAATAATAGGAGTGTCTTTATTGATCCCATTTCTTATTGTAACTTTTACAAATTTAATTATAAACACAACTATTACTTGGGCTAAATTCCCGATGATTTCATTGATGTTAGTCTGGTTACTTTGCACATTTCCGTTAGTTTTTCCAAAAAGACCAGTAATTATGATTCTAGGTATTGCATTATCTCTATTAGGATTCTTAGTCCTTGTAGATTACTTTAGCGATGGAACAATAAACTGGTTCATTACATTGGCATTACCAATAATTCCTTTAGTACTAGTTTTATCTATAGGTGTAGTTATACCATCCATTTATGTTAAGAAAAAGGGAATGAATATTGCAGCTTTTATTCTCTTTGCTGTTGGTTTACTGAATCTCGGACTAGATCTCATAATAAGCTCTTCACATAACCATATTACAGTCACATGGTCTTTGTTTGTTCTTGTTCCTACCTTCATAATTGGAGGATTCTTAATGTATATGCATTACAGATTCACTAAGGATACAGATTTCAAAACAAAGATAAAAGCTAAATTCCAGATGTAAAAGTATTAAGGAATTATTACTGTCCTAAAATCTGATTGATATTGTTTTAATTGATGATGGATTTCGTTGATTGCTTCAGCTTCAAGAGGGACAGTCTTAGAAACTACTTTACTTAGATCTAATTTACCTAATTTAGCTAAATCCAACAAAAATGGTACCTCAGATAAAAGATGATCAGAAACACCTATTATCTCCTTTTCTCTACAAATAGCTTCATAAGAATTAATATCAAAGGTTTTAGCAGTTATTCCAACTAAACCTAAGCGTCCAAAACGTGCTAAGGATTTTACCCCTTGATCCATTGTCAAAGGGAGACCAATAAGCTCTAAAGCTACATCAACACCTTCTCCATCGGTAAATTCCATTATGGTTTCTACGGGATCAATTTCTTTAGCATTAATTGGTATAGCTCCAAATTCCTTAGCTATTTGAAGTTTCTTTGAATCTATGTCTATTGCATAAATTTCTTTTCCACCAAATACTTTTACAAGCTGCAAAGCTGAAATTCCTAAACCTCCTAAACCAAAAATCGCTATGGTTTCCCCAGGTTTAAATCTTGTCTTCTTGAGAGCATGAAGAGAGGTTGAAGAAGAACACATCATTACAGCTGCATGTTCGTAAGAGACAGAATCTGGAACTTTGAAAACTCCTTTAGTGGGAACTGCGATATATTCAGCATAACCACCATTTATATCCTTACCTATCATTTTTCCTTTGACACAAAATTGTTCTGTTCCCTGCACACAATATTCGCAGTTTCCGCATGTAATCATATAGTTAAGACAAACTCTATCACCAATAGCAAATTCTGTTACTTCAGAACCAAGTTCTATTACCTCACCTGCAACCTCATGTCCTAAAGCTATAGGAAGATACCCTACTGATGAGATGCCATCATGATAATGAACATCAGAGTGACAAATTCCCGAAGCTCTTATTCGAATAAGTACTTCATCAGATATTGGTTTCGGTGTTGGGATATCTCTTTCTTCTAGATCTTTACTAACTTCGATTAGCTGAATAGCTTTCATAGTTCCTAATTATTCTAGTTACTTTTAAAATTCTCTTCCAAATTTCTGAAGATATATAAATCTAATAGGAAAATATCAATTTAACATAATCATCTTTAACTGACCAAATGTAGTAATCAGGACGATAAAAGAAATTTGTAGAACTTGGAACTTTTGTAGGAAAGAATTCTGAAGCTCACAAAGCTGTGGTTATTGGTGACACATCATGTGATCCATTAAAAGACTTAGCTGAGCCTTCTTTAAATATTCGTATCAAACTTCAGAATATACTTGCAATTAAGCTTCTTCAAGGTCGTATTAAGGTCGCATTAATAATATAAAGGAACAGTTAATTTAATTGTTTTCTTTCTTTTTTTAGTAAGTATTTATATAAACTAAAAAATACATGTATCTATTAATTATTTGATATTTTTTTGAAAATATTTATATAAAACTTTAAGAAAACTAGATAATTGAATCTTTGGAGAATTATGTCAAATTAAATGCATCTAATCTCCTCATTATACTCAACCTAATTTGTGTTTCTAATTTTCCATTTGAATTCATACTTAAAAGTGAAAATCATGATTACTAATAAAAATAAAGTTATATCGGCTTTAGCTTTTTGTTTAGTTATTTTGAATAGTTCAATAATTTATAGTCAAGCGCAACTTTATGGTGTACAAACTGATACTTTATTGTATTCTAATCCTGGCAATTTTTCGATAAAAAAAATCGCGATTCTTTACGATCCTATAAATCCTAATGCTGATGAAACAGCTAGAGCAATTTTGGAAACTATTAGTTTTTTGTATTCTAATGTACAACTGATAGCAGTTTATACCCCAACATTCTTCAATCAAACTTTTAAAGAAGATTTTTGGGTGAGAATATATGTCTTTAACACAGATTTGACAGGCATTAAGACAATTGGGGGGACTATTTCCTGGTCCAAATTAGCTCAATATTATAACCATTATTCTGATGATCACCATATCGCAGTTTATGGTAATTCATATAAGGTAAAGGAATTAGTAACAAATGAACAATGTTATTTTGAAGACAAAGAGATTATAGATGTTAGAACAGCATATTTACATGCTATATGGCAGTTATCAGAAATTTTCATGTCACAAAAATCCGAACTCTATAAAGAAATTGGTAAAAATTTTCAAACAATAGCTATTCAGTATTTTGCTACTGAGATTGAGAATCTTTTTACTCTAGAGTTTGAGCCCACATATGGTTTAGGAGTACAAGACCAAGAAAAAGCTAAAGAACGACTGGACGAATTCAAGGAAACGCATCCTAATCAATTAGCGAAAATTCATCCAGAAACAGGAGAATTGCTTGATCCAACGGCAAAAATAGATGGATTAAATCCTCCTTTAGATTTAAAACCACAATTAGATGCTGATGCTGAAGATGATATAATTTTAACTGATTTTCCCTCAATATGTTCTATATCAGGTGCTGCTGGAGAAATTATTCGATTACTACTACAAGTTATAGGTGTAGATATTCCTAGGGGAGTAATTACAGTTGGAGAGGATTTTGCAAACGCAATTAAAGACATAGTGAATGAAATACCTAAAATCATAGGTTTGACAAGAGATCCAAGTTCAAATACTGCTTTAGAACAATTTTTTGATGTTTTAAAGAGTTCATTTCCGTCTCTGCAAGAATATAAGCCATTCTTTGATATTGCAGCTAGAGCAATTTTTGCAGTAAGAGAGGGACCAACTGCAATTCTTGATTTGATTGATGACCTTTTACACTTTATGATTCCTGAAAATGCTTCATCTTTTATAACTGATGTTCAAGGAGCATTGAATCTCACTACTGAATTTTGGAATGAATTCTTGGATTCTGATAATTGGTCAGATACATTGATGAAACATCTAAATAAACAACTTATCTATTACATAATGCTTAAAGTTGCAAATACAGTTGGAGGAGGTCTTAATAACACTAGTACAGTTGAAACAATAACAGAAATGTTTGATATTGCTATTGAGATTATTTCTTCAAAAGATTATGGTGCTGTTGTTACAGATATTATCCCATTTTTAGGTGAAAAACTACTCGGTGGAAGCTTAGATAGCGAAGCATCAAAGATGTTTGAAATTTTAGGTGTTCTCCTACAGATGGGATTAGGTGCAACTGGAGTTCTAAAAGTTGATTTTGATGAAAGCGCTAAAGATTTGTTTGAAATATTATTCCCGGATGTAGATTTCGAGGGAGAACAAGCAGAAAGTCTATTAGATGATTTAATGTCTATCACAAAAAAGGTAGTAGAAGGTGATTTATCTGATTATTCATCTGTTATTACTCAACTAAAAACTCTTATTGCAGATATTGATGCTCTTTCTAGTTCAGTTTCATTGTCTACCGCAGAATCTGATGTAATCGCAAAAAGTATTGCTTTAATTTTTAGGCTTCTTCAAAATAATTTTCAAATATCTTCTGATGTCTACTTTTTATCATTAATCGATGAAATAATCGATGCATTTTATCCTTCAATAAATTCTAATACACAAACTTTAGTCAACCTAGCTCTTGAATTAGCTTCATCTTTAATAGCTTTTACAACTAAAAATGATTATTTGAAAATATTTATCAGAGGTTCAATTGGAGATTTTGATTCAGAAATTGCAGAGAATCCTAGTAACTTAGTAAAGAATCTTTTGCAAGAAATAATTCCTTTGATATCTGGTGAAACTCCAGATCCCAATGTATTAGTTAATGTTGGTAACATCGCTTCGATGATTGTCAATATGCTCACACAAGGATTTGATTTTGCTGTTCAAAATATCCTTCAAACACTAGTTAGTATGGTTGGAATTGGTTTATCGCATATAGACTCTGATATACCGTTAGAAGTGTTAGTGGATACGTTTAATTTAATATGGTCTGATCAACCAGAATATCGAAGTGTTTTTAATATTGTAAATAGGGTAAAAACAGCTGTTTCTGGAATAGTATCAGCTGAAGACCTTGATATCATTGAATTAGTTTTAACTTCACTTGGGTCAACTAAAAAACTCTATAAGGATGGTGTAAAATGGATTATGAACCAACTTGTGGGGTGGGTAGCAGGTAAAACAGCTGATTTATTAAATAGACTCACCAGAAATATGGATGAACTTATTGCGGGAATTGATCATTTTATAAGTTTTACAGCAAATTTCTCTGTAGGTTTTGGAAATACATCAGCATTTTACGTAGGATTGTATTTTGAGTTATCTCCTGCTTATACCATTAACAAAGAAGCTATTATAGATTTTATTAACGAACTTGTATTTCATTCATCAACAATTCTTGAATCAGATAATTTAGATTATTTGTTTGGAAAGATTTCAGATGCCATATCTATCATTCCTTTACTTACAGCGAGTATTGAAGTTAAAGCGGGTACATCTGGAAAAGATGAATTAACGCATAAACTGTTAAATTCGTTAGGTCTGGAATTAAATTACTCTGGTACTGCAGGAGTAACTTTACAACTAATGAAATTAACCAATGGGAAAATCGAAATGAGTGATTTTCTGAAGTTAGTACAATTTTTCTTTAAATTCGAAGTCTCTTTAACAAAAAAATTCCCGATAGCTGAATTCTGTTTTGGACCAGCTGTATCAGTTTTATCAAAAGTAGCTGAACATTTGGGATTGGGGAACATATATCTTGTAATAACATTTTGGATAGCAATAGAAATCGTAAAACGGATGGATACGGAGTTTCAAAAAGCAGCTGATATTTTAACGATTATTATTGGTATTGGAGTTTCAGTGGTGTTAGATTTCTCTTTGGTAATAGTAGGAATTGAGATATCTTTTGGTTTTGCGGTTAGTCTTGCATTTATTCAAGATTTCTTATCGAATTCACCTTTAAGAATAAATCTTAATATTGTAATAACAGTCAGTGCAAAATTAACCTTCATTCTGTGGGATTGGACAAAATCAGTATCATTTGGACCTGATCCAATAAATCTGGCTGGAGGAAAAGAAAATCCAGAAACGCGGTCAGAAATGACGGGAATCGATGAAGATGAAGATGGTTTACCTGATTCCTATGAAGAAATGATACCAGGTTTAAATGTAAATAAAGCCGACTCTGACGGGGACGGATTGTCAGATAAATTTGAAATTAAAACAAGTGGTACAGATCCTACATGTAATGATACTGATGGAGATTATTTACTAGATGGATTTGAATATTCTGTAATTTTCACAAACCCATTACAAGTAGATAGTGATTTTGATGGATTAGATGATTATAATGAAGTTGTGATTTTAGGAACCAACCCTAATTGTATCGATTCAGATGGAGATCAGCTAGATGACTATTATGAAGTAAATACAGCATGGAATATGAGTGGAATTACACCAAGTGTGAAATCAGTAACAATTGGAGGTGAAACATATTCTGATCATACAGATCCTTTGAATCCAGACACTGATGGGGATGGGATTTTAGATGGACAAGAAGGACCATTCGGTGCCTATTACGGTCCAGAGTTGTATGATGATGAAGAAGATGAATTTTACCCTGATCAACCTCCTATTATTTTTAATCAAGGTTATATTCATCCATTAGATAATGATACTGATGATGACAGTTACAGACAGCTATGCAATGGAACAATAGCTCCTGGAAATATGTTTCTAATTCCAATGACTGATAAAGTAGAAATTGATGGACAATGGGTTATTTTCATTGAAGGTGACGAACTTATACCTAAACTTGTTCGAACAAATCCAGTAAATCCAGATAGTGATGGTGATACAGGAATAGCTGATCCTTCATGGAGAAAAGATGGTGCACCAATAAATATTTTCCTTAAATCAGATGGATACGAGTTGTGGTTAGATCCTCCTACAGATCCAACTGATGCAGATAGCGATGATGATGGGATACTTGATGGTTTAGAAGGATGGGGAAATCCAACTGGAGATCACACCAATCCTAATAATGCTGATACCGATAATGATGGGTTAGGGGATCTGCAAGATATACTTCTTGGAAGTGATCCTCTTAGTCCTGATAGTGACCACGACGGAGTCTTAGATGGTGATGAATTCTTTAAATATGGAACTAATCCTGCTTATCCAGATACTGATCAAGATGGTTTGTTAGACGGTGAAGAGTTATTTTTATTCCATACTAATCCATTATCTCCTGATTCTGATGCAGATGGCATTGAAGATGGTCTCGAAGTTCTTTTCTATGACACGAATCCTATGGATGAAGATGAAGATAACGATGGATTAACTGATTGGGAAGAGATTTTCTATCATGGTACTCTTCCGAAGGTTTTCGATTCCGACAATGATGGATTAAGTGATTATGAAGAAGTAGCAATTTATTATACAAATCCACGAAATTGGGATACTGATAACGATAGCATCTGGTATCCCAATGAATATGGAAAGATGACTTTTCCAATGTCTGATGGAGATGAAGTGAAAATCTATGGTACCAATCCTTTATCCAGTGATACAGATAGTGATGGCATTTATGATTGTTTGGAATTATACTTAGGTTCAGGATTAATACCTAATTTTGATCCAATTTTACTAAATCCAAATTCAAATGATACCGATCACGATGGATTGTTGGATGCTCAAGAATATTTAATACATAATGTAACAAACATTATTTTTCCTTACAGAAGTTTCATTATAGAACATCCATTTAATACGTCAGTAATTGAACCAGACACTGATAATGATGGATTGTTAGATGGAGAAGAAATTTTAATTTATGGAACTAATGCAAATAATACTGATACTGATGGAGATTCACTCACAGATTATGATGAAATTTTCGTTTACAATACAAATCCACTATCATCTGACAGCGATGGTGATTTCCTTGCAGATAATGAGGAAGCACTTGTTTCATTCTATCCTGATTATTCTTTAGATCCTCTTGATCCCGATGTTGATGATGATTTACTTCCCGATGGAGCGGAAATTTTACTCTATTCTACTTATCATTTAGCTGGATTAACAGGTAATCCAAACAACCCTGATACGAATTCAAATGGTGTTCTTGATGGGTTGGATTTTGATAATGATATGGATGGTTTAGAAGATGGAAAAGAATTTTTTGTGTATCATACTCCTGAAGTAGCTGGAGGGGGAGTAACTCAACCAGATAGTGATCGAGATGGATTAATGGATGGTAACGAAGTTTATCTCTATGGTACAAATTGTACTGATTGGGATACAGATAATGATTTATTTTCTGACGGTCTTGAGGTAATGATTGGAACTGATCCATTACACTATACTTCTTGGGAAGAATATTTCGAAGCAATAACTGCATATGATAAAGGCATAGTAGTTATTTCACCAATACAAAATGGCGTCTATTCACCTTCAAACTTTACCTTTATGATATATAATGCATCACCGGTTTTGGATGTTTCTTATCAAATGAGAAAAGGAACCAAATCATTTAGTGATAGTGCTTTCATGAATTATCAAACTTCTTCTATGACTTGGATGAGTGTTGGTGATTATATAGGTTCTGGAAATTATGAAGTAATATTCTCTGTTCACCATCCTGATGATTCATATACCAATCTAACAAGATTGTTTTCAGTTACGGGTTCTCCTTTGGTGAGCATGACGTGGGTTTTTGTAGGTATAGGATTAGGTGGAGTAGCGGGAGTAACGGCTACAGTTTTCTTGTTTAGATCAGGAAAATTAGGTTTCCTTAGAAGGCTTTTTGGAGGTGGAAGTTCATGAATTTACAAGCAAGATTCTTTAAGAAAAAATTGTTATCAATTATAGTATTAGTTATTGTAGTAGATTCAATATTTTTGACAATTCCAAAATTATCTTTAGCGGATGATGAGAAACTGAATCCACTAGATTCTATTTCATTGGATGAGTTAAATAGACTTTTAGGAAAGCCAATACCTAATGACAAAGAATTTGATGAAAATCAAGTCTATAATCAAGATATTGATCTCTCTTCTTATCTACAAGATTATACTAATGATTATTATCAAGTTTTTCAACCTTGGAAAACAAGAGCAGCTGTACGATGTATTGAAATTTCAGATGATTACCAATATATGGTTGTTGGAGGTGGTTATCTCTATGATAATGAAATTCACATTTACAGATGGAATTCTCTTAATAATCAATATGTAAAAGTTTGGAATAGTGGCGATGAAATAATTACAGAGGATGTGATTGATGTTGATATAGCCGATACTGACCACAACCAATTTCTAGAGATAGTTGCAGCTTCAGCTGATGGTAGTTTTCATGTATTTGAACAAAAACACATCTATGATCCTACTTCTAATACTGAAAACATGTTTGAGCATGTATACTCATCTCCATATCTAGGTCAAGTTTTTGGTGTTGAAATAAATGATACAGATAGCGATTATAATCCAGACATAGTTGTTGTAAGCTGGGATAATAAAGTCCATGTTTTTGAATACACAACTCATTCAGGCTATCCTTTTGCTCCTGAACATTGGATTGATTATGAAGAAAAATGGACTTCTACTAATATGGGGCAGCATCCTACTTCTTTAGTTGTTGGTGACACAAATGCAAATGGTTTACCAGATTTTGTTGTAGGTACAAGAGAAGGAGGTATTTTCATCTTTGAGAATAATGGAACAATATTAGATATTCATGGACAACCTTATCCACTTTGCCAAGATAATAGCTATAAACTAATATATAGTGACACTAGTTCGATTTGGGCTCCGATTTACGCTATGGATATTGGTAATCTTGATGGTCGTATAGGTGATGAGGTTGCTATTGCTTCATTTGCAACTAATGCTTATGTTCTCCGTTATGATCACATTCTAGAAGATTACTATTTACAGAAATTGATAAAAGGTTTTGAACCTTGGACTTTGAAAGATTTTTATCCTGCAGATAATTGGGCAGATAATCTTATCGATGGATATAGAGTATACTTTAACGATCCCAATGCTGGATTTGGAACTGCTGTTCCAGAACCAATATCTCTTAGTGATCCTTGGTTCATAAAAGGCAATTATCCATATAATTCAGGTTCTCTTCAAAATAATATTACTTGTATGACACTCTTTGATTCTAGTCCAACTGAACTCACATATGCAATTTATGATTTTGGTGCTGATGAAGAAGGAACAGGTAATGGTAATTCTAGAGCTGATTTTTCAATTGTATTCCAAACTCCTTATTCTACAGTAGATATAAACGATTTTGAAATTTCTATCAGTCAAGACCTTAGGCATTGGACGAAAATAGATCCTTCTTCAATTTCTAAAGGATATTCAACAGAAATGTTTGCATCCTTAGATATAGATGTTGATTCTAATATGATTGCAAACCAATGGGATTATTTTCAATATGTAAATGTTACTGTACTCAAAGGTAGTCCAGATTATAGAATATATCGACTAGAATTACATTATGTAAATGCAAGGGTAGATACAGCTCTCGCAGTTAACATAGGTACTTTAGCTTCTGGAACAGCACCTGGAGATATTTTACCTCAAATACTAATCGGTACTGTAGATGGAAGAATAGTCTCTTTCATTTATAATCAGTTAGAAGATGAATTTACTTTAACTTGGGATTCTTGGGTGGACGATAGATTTAGTCTTGAAACCAACATATGGGATCTTGAGCAAGTTAAAACCCTGGGAACTATGCCCATGATTATGGGAATGACTGATCTCGAAACTGATTATCAATGGGTTTATGATCCTTCACCAAAATCACAGCTTGGGGGATTGAATATCTTTGATTATGATATTGAAAATATTGATGGAGATTCGTTAGGAGACGGAGATTTTATTGTAACAGCAGAAGATGGAAATGTATATTTCTTTGACAATGAGTTTAATTATATAAGCTCTAAAACATCTGATTACTTTACTACAATAAATAATCGAGCTCAATATAATAATAAAAATTTATCAATTTCCGCAGCGAATATATGGAATCATGTTAATTATCCAGGTTCAGAGATCCTGATTGGTTGGTATGATGAATCTATAAGTAATTTATATGATGATTTCTATGATGATTCTTCAACTACTATACCAGCTGATATAGAGTTTTGGTATAGATCAGGAGGAGGTAACCTCTATGGCAACCCTACATCTCTTACAGATTTAGAAGTAACTGGTCAACTTGAGGAATTACTGAAAACTGCTCAATCAATACCTTCTGTAGATGGTATCGATATTGATGACGATGGTGATATCGATTTAGTTGTGTGCGTAGATAATTTATACTTGCTCTTGAATATCGGAACCTCAGATCTCCCTCAATTCACTTTAGATTCTGACTATTTTAAAGATATTAATGAAGTTCAAGGTAAAAGGAAATTCTTCAGTCCTCAATTTGTAGAATTTGACCATGATAATGATTATGATTTAATTATAGGCTATTCTAATAGAGTCGGAGCAACATATTTAGAAAATTATGGAAAAGTCGATGATCCAGAATGGACTGAAAAGAAAGAATTACTAAATAATTTCGATGAAGAGGCTGCAATAAATGTTTATAATTTAACAAGACCACTTTTTGTTTCTTATCTTGACAACAGTGTTTCTGACACAATGCAATTATCTCTCACAACAGGTATTGATTATAGTAATAGATATCTTAATTTCTTAATGTTTGATGTTTATGCAAATAATGTCCATAAATTTTTAATCCAATATAATATGCAAACATCGTTTATGGTAGCTACAAATCCAGTTCTTTCTAGATTAGAAGTTAATTCATTTAAATCAGAAGTCACGGGAGACATCTATAAATATAGAAATTTTGGTTTTCGAGCAATTGAAAGTTGGTCGACAAGACTTGAATTATATAATTGGACTCTAACAGTTGATACTGCGGATATAGACCAAGATGGGAAGGGTGAGATAATTGTAGGAGATTATGATAATAATGTATACATCTTCGAGCACATTACTAATAATACTTACAAAATAGCCTTTAGATCTCCAGATATGTATCAAAACTATCCAACAACTGAATCACCATATGCTTGGGATCAATTTGGAACCTTTACAGGAGAGTTTAATCAAACCATATGGAACCATGTTTCACACATTTTAGTAGGCGTTGATCTCAATAAAAATGGCTATTTAGAACTTGTTGCTTTAGCAGGTACGGTCTTTTACATTTTTGAAACAGCATATGATGAATTTGATGGAAGAATAATTGATGACACCTATATTTTAGTGCAGAAGTATGATTTGTTATTAAGCACTGAAGCTTCTTATTTGAAAGAAAATTCCTATCTAGAATCAACAGGTCTTAGTTGGGCTAAGGATCTCGATTTAGATGGACATAGTGAAATTATTGTGGCGTTCGGTGCGCAATTATTTGTCTATGTGCCCACCTTAGGAAAAGTTTACGAATTATTTGGAAATGTTCCTCCTTACACAGATTCTGGGCATTACAATCTACCTGGAAATAGCTTAATATATGATAATCTCTCTATCTCTGGAGTTCAAGTGTTTGATACCAACCAAAATGGGATTGAAGAAATTATTATATATGGTGATATAGGAAGAGAAGGTTGGAACGAAATTGGATTTCTAGGTATTATTGAATATAATAACATTGGATATCAAATAATTTGGGAACTTCCTTCAAATTCGTTAATTAACAACAAAATATATACTGTGGAGGTAGCTGACCAAGATTATGATGGCAAATGGGAATTACTTATTGGTGGAGAAAAAGGTATCTCAATATGGGAATACAGTAATGGAACATATGAACAAATAAGTGTTGTTACAGGTCATTTAAATTATCCTCATATGCAATCATATTCATTCTTTGGAGAAAACAACAATTATGCTTCTGATTTTCAAATCCCACAAAGATCACACGATATTATTCAATTTATTTATAGTGGGACTAATCATTCGTATTTAGCTGTTTGGTCTGAAGACAAAACTGGAGTTGGACCTATAAGACTCTACCAAGCTATAAGTCAAGATGGTGAAAATTGGCACTCTGTACAAGCTTTACCACTTTACAATAGTTTTGATATGCTATTTCCATCCTTAGTCCAAATTGAAGATGGAACGATTTATCTGATATGGACACAGCTTTCTCTTGTTGCTTTAGATATCTATGGCATTTTCATGATGAATTCCACCAATAATGGAGTAAGTTGGAGCACTCCATATGTGATATTTTCTGACTATGGCATATCAGATAATCCCTTTAGATCGCCTTCTGTATTTTCTTATAGTGATAAAGGATTCGGCTTTAGTTTCGTATATAATAATGAAGTAACTTCTACAGCTAAATTTGGTTTTTATAATAAGAATACTGGAATTATTACCACTCCTGTAACAATTCAAGGATTAATTGATGATGAATTCTTTGTAAATGGAATTGATGTAGTAGAGAAACCAGATAATCCTGAAACTTATGCTGTTTCAATAAGCGCTCATAGAAAATCAGAGGATAAGGATGATTATGATATTTGGTTCTTTGAATTGAATTCTACATTAGGTTTTTCAATAGAACCTAGAAAATTAATTGAAAGTCCTGCAGTAGAACATACGCCTAGTATTATTTATCTAAGAACTGGATACTACCCACTCATGATTACTTATGATGCTTCTGGATACATGCAAGCTATGAGTACTTCTTATGGAATTGTTTCATCAGACTATCTAGAATGGTCTAATCCAGATATTTTAGCTGTTTATCCTGATTATATCATACCAGATCCAATAGTGCATACATCTCCAACATTCAAAACACTTGATGATTGTCGTATTAATTCAATGGGATTTAGAGGACCTAAAATTGCTCCAACTTTTGATGGTGGATTTGTACTTCTAACAAAATTCGATATAGATGGAGCTGAACTTATTCCTTATCAACCTCTATATTGGGAAGATCTTCTTTGTCAAGTATATGCTTTGAATGTATCCAGCTTTACTGCACTTGGAAAAGCTACAGATATTGCTGTGGGAGATTCTGATGGAGATGGTTTAAATGAGTTATTAATAGCTGATGGTATAAAAGTTAGATTGTTTGAACTTTATTCAACAAAATCTGGTTTTCATGGGTATATACTTAAATGGAAGAGCAAAAATTATGATAGCGACGTTTCTGATGTCTCAATCTATGATACAAATGGTAACAACTTTGATGAATTGATTTTCAGTGTGCAAGGAGAAGATGTCTATGTTTATGAAACCAGAGACATATTTGTTGACAGAATAAGAATAGAGGTACCTTTGCTTGCTTTTACAACATTTGACACAAATCATGCAAACTATGAACGTTCTATATCATTAGATATTAATGACGATGGTTACGAAGATTATATAGTGGTGATGGAAACAGGAGAAGTCTATGCTTTTGATGGTTTATCTGGTTTACAGGAATGGCAAGTGCTAAATTCTGGAGAGATACAAACCTTGGAGATTGGTAACTATGAAAATACTATTGCCATATTTCTACTTTATACTAATGGAGATGTTTATTGGCTTGATAAAAATGATGGAAACGTACTTACAACATATAATTTAAGTGGTTCTGATACATATATAGATAAAACCCTTCTATATGATTATAATAGTGATTCAATTGATGATATAATTGCCTTTACTTCAGATTATGAATTAATAACTTATGATGGTTCTGATGGTTTTAATTTACCATATTCAGAAGATTTTGTAGATGTAAGTCTCAGAGGAATAACTATTGCCTATGAATCCTTAACTCCTTACATTATTTTAGCTTTAAACAATGATACTATTGTTGGACTTGATATTAATTTAGTTGAACAATGGAAATTTTATGTAGACAATGTCGATAGTGATACACGTGTTTTTGCAAAAGATTTAGATGGTGATCAGATTTCTGAAATTTTCATTTCTTCTAATCCATTTATATTAATTTATCCTAATGGTACGTGGATATGGGATGTAACTCATACATCGTTCGCTTCCTCTGCTTTCTTCTTTGATATCAACAATGATAATGTTCTCGATATAATCATAAATGGAGGAAATTCAGAAATTGCTTCTGCATACGATGGAAGAAATGGTAAAATTCTATGGAGCTATATAAATAATAATTTTGTAAGTGAAGAGTTAGTTGTTGGTAAAATAAATAATAATGTTGAACTTTTCTTTAGTTTTTATGATTTGGATTCAAATTTTGGAGTTGGTTCATTGTCTCTTTTAGGAACATTAAATTGGATAACTATCACAACAAATGATATATTAAACAAACCAATAGAATTGCAATCGATTCTAGTAGATGGAGGATTAGGCGTTATCTTTGGAAATGAAGGTGGAGAGATTAAAGCTATTACTTCAGAGGAATTGATCTATGAAGAAACTGAAATTGATCCATTAAGCAGTATGAATCTTGAAAAAATTGTTTCCAGTAATACTTACATAACTAAAGGTACTATTGTTTTAGGAAACTTTTATGGTGGTGACACTCCTTACCTTTTCTATGTTGAAAATGGAACAAAAGCGATTGTTTATGATTTACTTAGTCGCCAAATATTATATTCTAAAGACTTATCTTTACGAGGAAATGTTACTCAAGTATTAGCTGCGGATCTTATTGGCGATGGTATTCCTAATGCTGTATACTTACGCACTAATAGTTTTGAGTTTGGAATAATCGATCTAACAACAATGAATTATGCACAAACACATCTTGGCGTAAATATGGTTCAAGTTTATGATATGATCTCAGCACCTATTACAGGAGGAGTAGATTCTCTTGTTATTGCTTTTCATGATATATCTGGAAATGATAGAATCAGATGCTTAGATTGGAAAGGAGTATATCTCTGGGCTGATATTACTGTATCTCAAGAAGTAAAACAACTCTTAGCAGGTCATCTTTTAGATGTATCTGGTGATAATGGCAATCTATTAATTGTTAGACTTGAAGATAATCTTAAATTATACACTTTGAGTGATGGAATACATTTGAGAGATGTTATTACAGGTGATGTTGGTTTAGTTGAAATAGGTTCTCATTCTGATGCTATTTCCTATAATTTCATCTACTTTAGATATATGAATGAAATATACTGTTATGATGCAGAAAATGATCTCGTTGTGTGGCAAACAGAATTAGTAAGTAACGCTGAACTATTAGATATTGAAATAGCAAATATTGATGTTGATGCATATTATGAAATTTTCATTAGTCAAAATGGAACTCGTCTATACCAACTTGATGGATTAAATGGAACTATTGATGCGTATCACATTCATAACTCCTTTGAAACAAATCAACTTGAAGTACTAATGGATACGACAAATAACTATAGATTGTTAATAAAAGATTATCATAGATTGTTTGTACAAAATGTAGAAAATGAAGAAATATTACTAGCTACAAATAATCAATTTTACAAAGTAACAGATTTAACTCTATGGCCAAATGATAATTTATCAAACAAAACATTCTTCATATTATTAGCAAATAATGCAATCTATGCATACAATATAAGTGAAGTTTTTGCTTTTCCATTAAGAAACCCAGGAGAGTCATATAATATTAATATCAGCAAAGTGCTAAGTATGTCAATACCAGCTTCAATGATGTTAATAACACTTATAACCCTACTAGTAATGGTCTCAAAAAAGAAGAAAAAGGTAAAATTAACTTAATTTTTTCAATTTTCCTTCTTTTTTTCTCTTTTTTCTTATATTTTTAGAATTCTCGAGAAATATTTTTATTCTTTAACATGCTAAATTCGATGATAGATAAAATTACGAGATGTCCTATATGAGTTTTAAAAATATAAATTTTCGAGGGAGAACAATCGTTTTACTGTTATTTCTAACTGGATTATTATACCTGAATATTAATAATCCCTCATTAACCAATGTTCAAGCAGCTTCTGGCTCTTTCACAGAAGATTTCACCACCACAACTTATATGGATAGTTCAAGTACTAATGTAAGTGGTTGGGGGAAAGGAAGTATAGAAAATTCAAAGAAAGAACCAACAATAATCGGAAATATTAGTTCTTCTCTGATTGGTGATACTCTTGATGTTTTTGTAGATGGAGATTATGCATATGTAACAAATGAAAATGAAGGATTAAAGATAGTCAATATTTCAAATCCATCGAATCCCAATATTGTAGGTTCGTATTCCACACCAGATATAGCTCAAAGTGTTTTTATTGATGGAGATTATGCTTTTCTTGCTGATTTTCATGGTGATACATATTGGGTAAACTTTCAAGTTTTAGATGTTAGTGATCCTACTAATCCTTTATCTCTTGGAAATTGTTCGACTTTTTATTATGCTAGAGCAGTGGTTGTTGAAGGGAATTATGCCTATGTTGCAAATAGTGAATATGGTTTGAGTATCGTAGATATATCTGATCCAAGCAATCCTTCACAAACAAGAGTAATAAATACAAATGGGAAATCGTATGATTTAGCAATTGCAGGAAATTACATTTTTCTAGCTGATGGAACAAACGGGCTTGTTGTAATGAACATCACTAATCCTCTCACTCCATCAATTGTTGCTACTTATAAAACAAGTATTAGTTGTGTTACAAATGTTGTTTTGGAAGGGAATTATGCCTTTATCATTGATTTGGATGTTGGGGTAATAGTATTAGATGTTAAAGATCCTACAACACCTATGTTTGTAGAATTATGGAGTAAAAGTGGTGTTTCTGATGCTTATGTTTATGGTGATTTTCTTTATGTCACAGATATAAGTGGAGGATTATCAGCTTTAAATATAACTAATCCAACCACACCTCAATTTATTCAAACCATCTCTCTTCCAGGAACTGCTCAAACGATTGTAATTGACGGAATTTACGCTTATCTAGCCTGTCAAACGGGAGGTTTTCAGGTAGTTAAAATTGCGGATCCTTCATTTCCTCCAACTCTTGTAGGTTCTTATAATACTCCTGGAGGTTCTTTAGGAGTGTATGTTTCTGGAGATTATGCTTATGTCGCAGATAATGATTTTTTTGTAACTCTAGATATAAGTGATCCTCTCACTCCTTCATTAGTTAATTCGTATTCTATTTCTGGGTTAACTTGGAATGTTTTTATTTCTGGAGACCTTGCTTATCTAGCGTCTGGTTCTGCAGGATTACAAATTCTAAATATTAGCAATCCTTCCTCTCCTACTAATGTAGGTTCATATGTTACACCTGATTCTGCTCATGATATTTTTGTATCAGGTAACTATGCTTTCATAGCAGATGAATATGGTGGATTGCAAATACTTGACATTACTGATCCTACTTCTCCGACATTTACGAGTAATTATGCTACAACACATAGAGCGTGGAGTATTTTTGTTTCCGGGAATTATGCATACTTAACAGATTATGATAATTATGAATTGGTTATTTTAAATATCACTAATCCTTCCTCTCCTACTTTTGTTGGTTCTTATATCACACCTTGGTATACAAGCGATGTTTATGTTTCTGGGAATTACGCTTACCTAACTCATACAAATGGATTTCTTGTTCTAAATGTTAGTGTCCCTTCAATCCCTACACTTGCAGGTTCCTATGCAAATGATTACCCAACAAGTGTATTTATTTCTGGAGACTATGCTTATGTAGCTAATGGATATGGTTTGATTGTTCTAGATATTGAAAATCCCTCTTCTCCTACTTTTTTTGGTTCATGTAATACTCCAGGTGATACATGGGGAATTTTTATCTCAGGTGATTATGCTTATATTGCGGATGATGCGTATGGGATACAAGTTGTTGAAGTAAGAAAGAATAGAGCTCGACAGTTTACTTCTTTATGTGTTGCTCAGTCTAATACAGCCTTTTCTGCTAGCTCATCTAATATTATAAGTGCAAAATTAGTTGCTAGTGAAAATATTACTTCTTCCACTTCTATAACCTATTCTCTTTCTGTAGATGGGGGAAATATTTGGGAGACAATTACTCCAGGGATAGAACATGACTTTAGCAATATTGGTAATCAACTTAAATGGAAAACTATTCTGACTACTTCAGATGTTTCAGTATCTCCTTTGATTCATAACCTTTCAATTTACTATAGTACAAACTTGATTGCTCCCTCTCTTGATTTACCTCTAGATAGTTATATAGCTGATGATTATACTCCTACATTTACATGGTTTGGCGTTGATGGTGAAACCAATTATCTCTTCCAATTATCTACTTCCACGAGTTTTACTTCTCCTCTTCTCAACCTTACTCTCCCTTCCTTAAGTACCAGTTATACCCCAATTACGAATTTAGACCCTAATACCTATTACTGGAGAGTTGCTGGTGTTGACTCAGAAGGGGATATAGGACTTTTTTCAGCATATCGGACTATCTACGTTATAGAAGATACGGATGTTCCGTTCATTGATGATATAGTAGATTTCTCCTATCCATATAATCAAACAGGTAATTCTCTCACTTGGCATCCTACCGATTCCAATCCTGCTTGGTATAATATCACTATTGATGGTATTCTTGAAGATGAAGGACCATGGGGAGGAGAAAGTATAACAATAAATGTAGATGATTTAGACGTTGGAGTACATACAGTCATCTGTTATGTTTATGATGTAGAAGGACTAAGTAATGCTGATATAGTAAGTATAACTGTAAATATAATAATTCCAGAATTCGGGAGACTGTATTATAGCATACTGGTTACTGTTCCTGTTATTATAGTAATATTCTACAAAAAGCAAAAACAATTATTCTGAAATCTTATCATCCTTTTCTCTTTTTTCTCATTTTTCTTGTCTTTTTAGAATTCTCGAGAAATCTTTTTATTCTTTAACATGCTAAATTCGATGATAGACAAAATTAAGGAGAGATTTAAATGAAAAATAAACTTGTACAAGCGAGAGGGAGAATATTGTGTTTAATGTTAATTTTATCAGGAATTATAGCTCTTAATAACAACAATTCTTCTATTACTACTGTTCAGGCAGCTTCTGGCTCTTTCACTGAAGATTTCACTACTATAAATCATATGGACATAGCGAACACTAATACTTCTGGATGGGGAGGAGGAGAAATAAAGAGTGGTTGTCAAAAACCAAGTGTTGTAGGAGCTCTTGATACAATTGGTAATGCTTATAGTGTGGATATAAAAGGAGATTATGCGTACATTGCAACCCAAGATAATGGTTTACAAGTAGTAAACATTAATGATCCTACTAATCCTATTCTTGTTGGTACTTGTCCAACTTATGATAAGGCTTATGATGTGTTTATCAGTGGTAATCTAGCTTATCTTGCTGATTATACAGGAGACATCTCTGGCAATAATTTTCTGGTAATTGATGTAACTAATCCTAGTTCGCCATTTATCCTCTCTGATTGCGCAACTAGTGATGTAACAAGATCTGTTTATGTAGAAGGAAACTATGCTTATGTTGCAAATGGTCCTAGTGGTTTAACTGTAGTAAATATCACAGATCCTTATAATCCTATAAATGAAGGTGTTTTAGATACAGATGGTATTGTTTATGATGTTGTAGTAGAAGGCAATTATGCGTATGTAGCAGATGGAAGTAATGGTCTAAACATTGTTAATATTACCAATCCTACTCAACCTGAATTAGTAAGTAATTATGTTACTTCTTCGCTAGCTGTTAAAATTAAAATTGAAGGTAATTATGCGTATGTAGTCGATACAGATGGTCTATTTGTAATTAATATTACCAATCCTACTGTTCCTTCATATGCTGGTTTCTATAATGTTGACGGAGCATCAAGTATAGCACTAGAAGGTGATTTTGCTTATGTTACAGATATTTCAAATGGTTTAACAAT
>CAZJUB010000025.1:0-236 GCA_964549075.1 uncultured archaeon
ATAATACCTGCAACTATAAGGATAACTACTAGAAATACAGTAAATTGCTCAATAATCATTTTCAATACTTTGAAACGTTCTGTAATTTCGAGTTTGTTAAAACCATATTTTTCTAGACGTAATCTAACATCATCCTCAGACAGACCTTTTTCGTCAGCATGCAATTCTTTGAAAACTTCATTAATTTCCATACTATGCCAAGGTATTACTTTTTCAACTTCTTGTATCTGCGTTTG
>CAZJUB010000025.1:246-34886 GCA_964549075.1 uncultured archaeon
TCACATGGTATCCTTTTTAGACAACTATTGATCTTTTTGGCATACCTACACATACACCTATCTTCACTATGAATAGTTATAGCTTTACAAAAGCTATTCAGACATAGCTTTAAAAGTTTTTTTCGAGCGACATACGAAAATGAAGAATAATCTAGTTGAGTAGAAGCCATAATTTTGCTATGAGCTTATCAATATCCTCTTCAGTATTGTAGAAATGAGGACTTATCCTTATTCCACCATAGCGGCTGGAAACTATAATGTTGTCATTCAAGAGTTTCTTAACTATGTCAACATTATCTGGTAATCTGATGTTTATTACACCTGATCTATATTCGGATTCAAGAGGTGAGATGAATTCATAATCGCCTAATTGCTCGAGTTCTTGAACGAGATAATCTGTAAGTTTGATAATTCTCGTCTCAACATTTTTAATACCATATTCAAGAATAATGTCCATTCCTTTACTAGAAACATAAAATAAGAAATCACTTGGATTTGTGTCCATAAATTTGGAAATATCCTCTACATAGACTAAATCATTTACATTCCAGTATGGTTGATCATGAGAGCCTGGATCAACACCATGATATCCAGCAAATGGTGGTTCAAATCTATCTATATGTTCTTTTTTCATATAAAAATATCCAGCTTGATTTGCTCCTAAAAGCCACTTTGCAGTACCACAAGTAAGAAAATCTACATTCCAGTTTTTCACATCATTCGTTAGTGCTCCTGTAGATTGAATAGAATCAACTGCGATTAATGCTTCATTTTCATGTGCTATTTTAGCAATTTCTTTAATATCTGCTCTACATCCAGACAGCCATTGAACATGAGACAGAAGAACAAGTTTGGTATTCTTATCTATCTTACTTGCAAATTCCTCTGCTATGACTCGATTCCGTTTATCAGGAACTGGTCGATATTCTATATTTTTAGTCTTTTTCAAGAAAAGAGCTTGATATACTTGCGCAACATAATCGTTCCAATAGCATACAACGTTGCTTTTCGCATCATAATCGATCATGTTTGCAGCTAATCTTGAACCAGAAGTGACATCCCTCGTAAAGACAATTTCATCTTCAGCAGCATTTATTAGTTTCCCGAACTTTCCTCGAGCATCTTGAAATACTTTGTTCGTTTCTTCGAAATTAAATTCTCCCCAACACTCAGTATATTCTTGTATTGCTTTTTGAGTTATACCATGAAGTGGTCCGCGTGAAGAATGATTCATAAAAGTTTTTTTCTGAAGTGTAGGTGATTCTGCTCGAATTTTTTCTATAAAATTATCAACCATATTTATTAACATATGAAGATTCGACTAATATATTTTTCCGAGGATACTTAATCGCATACTGCCGATCTTTGATGATAGATAGATTCAAGCAATTTATCAACAATTAATGGCAATCCTTTACCAGTTTTTGAAGAAATCTCAAAAAAATGATTTTCAACATTGTCAATTTTTGTTGATCTGTTTAATCTGAAAACATATTCTTTTGCATCGATAGGATTAAGTGTTCTATCACTAGATGCACGTAAATCTGCTTTGTTACCAATTAACACTATTGGAACTTTACCATATCCATTATAATTCGTGAGTTCCTCAATCCAGAAAGGTGCATGTCTAAAGCTGTTAGGATTAGAAATATCATAAACGACGAATGCTCCATTAGCTCCTTGATAATGCTTAGAACGATTGGCATTAGATAGTTCTCTACCAGGTATATCATATACATGTACAGTGATTTCTTCTCCCTCAATAGTTCTAGTAAACTCAATTAGATCCAATTTGATAGAAGGTTTTCTCTCTGCTCCAGGTAGACTTTTCTCTACTAAGTTGAAAAAAGAAGTTTTACCAGCTCCCCAATCCCCTAACACTAGAATTTTATAAATCATCTTGAATCACGAGTATACTTTATCTTTTCCTCTTCTAAAATACTATTTTCTAACCACTTTTAAACTCTTTCCCGAATTGCTTTACCTAACATCTCAAAAGCTTTATCAATATTTTGTCCAGTTTTTGCACTTGTTTCAAGGAGATGATTAGTAATTTTATAGCTGTGTGTTCCGTTATTTAAGATATCGACATATCTTTGTGCTTCTTTCATGGAAACACTTTTTCTTGAACGCAAATCACTCTTATTTGCTAACATTACAATGGGAACAACCTCTTTTCCACAATATCTATAGAGCTCTCTAATCCAAATTAAACAGTTTTTAAAAGTCCGTCTATTAGTAATATCGAAAACAACTAGAGCTCCCATACTGCCATTGTAAAAACGACCTCGTACTTCCTTGAAGATAGGTTGTCCAGCAAGATCCCAAATTTGAAAACGCCAAAGCTCATTATTTGGCATTTTCTTTTTTACAACGCTGAAATCAGCCCCTAGAGTCATTAAGTGAGATGCCGAAAAACCATGCCCCATATATCTATTTCTAATGGACGTTTTTCCTACTGCTCCATCGCCTAAGAGCGTTATCTTGAAAACAAACTCAGCTTGACTCACAACTAGTAGAGGATGTCTTAACTAAAAAATCTACTTATTACCTTGAAACTATTTCTATGAGAAAACTATATTATGAGAGAGCTTACTCAAAATTGACTCAGGTTAACTCCAACACTTACGTATTCTTAATTTTTATTATCTTGTAGTAAGGTATTATTTTTACCGACACATCAAAGGATTGGATAAGCAATTATTGAATCTCACTACAAAAGAAAGAGAAAGTGTTAATAAGCGATTTAATCAACTATATTCAATATGGTACTTGACGCATTTAATATTCTCTTTGTGGTTACAGCTGTTTTAGCAAATATCAGTGTATCTGGCATCTATATAAGTGATAGACACAAATCAATGAAATTCATTCGAATATTCGGAATTATCTTTCTTTCTATAGGATTTCCAATTATTACTGTATTGATTGGTTATATTATTACAGGAGGTTATGATTGGTGGATTTATGTCCTTCTTTCGTATATCATTGTTTTCATTATAGTACAGCTTATGTTAGATTATATTCTGAAAAGCCAATTCAGGGAAAAAACCGTGCCACATGTTATTTATATTGTATTTTTCTATATGTTTCAAGCAGCACTAATCTTAATTGCATTTAATATAAATGACACATGTGGATATGCCGTTTCAATTTCATTTTGGGTTTTATTAGGAGCTCTCATTTATCTGTTAATTGGAAAACAGATGGATAAAAGACTCAAGAAAGAGAATAAAGAAAGTTCCTGATAAAATTACTTTTACTTTTCTATTTTAAGAAACTGTTTTATGGTTAGAATACCATGTTAAAATATGAAAAAGAGCAAAATCAAAAAATTAAAGACAAAACGTAAACTTCCTCCAATAAAAGTCGACAAAGATACTACTGAAAAAGAAATGAGACATGCTGAATTTAAAAGGAAGTATTATTATTAATACGCGTTTTAATTGCTTGCAAAATTTTAAGAAAGAATATTAAGTGTAGAAATTATTGTTTTCTTATGAAAGAGAAAAAGAGAAAGACAAAGAAGAAGAAAACTCTCTCTGCTAAAGAGATTACAGAACAAGAACTTAGACGAGCGGAAGCAAAAATGGCTCTCCAAAAGCCTTGAAATCAATCTGTGATTTTTATCCATCTATTGCTTTTTTCTATAGAGTAAGTTTATCTTGAAAATTTGTATGAATAAAAGACTAAAATAAGATGACCTGTATCTTCATTCATGAAAATTAATGGTTTTATAGTCGGAAAAGTCATTTCACTGATAGCATTTATTACTATGCTAGTAGCTTTACTTTATGGTTTTATTTTTGCAAATTTCTTTTCTGAAGGAAGTTTGATAATATCTGTACCTTGGGGTATAATCACCTTAATTGACATCTACATTAGCTTTTTGGTATTTTGTGGTTGGATAATTTATCGAGAAAAAACTATTTATGCGAAGATAATTTGGGTAATTTTTGTTTTAGTTTTAGGAAGTTTTACTATAGCAATTTACTTATTCATAGCGTTTCAAACATGTGAAGAAAATTGGCAAAAATTCTGGCATGGTAAAAGGCAAAATTCTGTAATTATTGCTCAATAATTTGTAAATAAAAAGAGAAGGAATCTTATCTCTTCCTTTTCTTAACAGTCTTTACAAGAAAGTTTTTAACGTGGCCCTTATTTTCTGTTTTTAATGCCAGAAGTTACTAGTAAATATCCAATTGTTGCTTTAGGAGCTCTTATCTTTGGTCACTTTCTAAACCATTTCTATGCTTATGTACTAGGAGCATCGTTGTTTATTATAAGAGAGGATATTTTTCTTTCAAATGCACAAATTGGGTTAGTTGGTACAGCACAAATTGTAGTTTTTGCAATTTGTAGTGTGTTTATTGGAATTTTAGGAGACAGATGGTTAAGAAGTAGAAATGTATTTGTACCAATAGGAGTACTTCTGATGGGAGGAAGTTTGTTTATTGTAGCATACTCATATAATATAGCAGGTTTAATACTTGCTGCGGTTCTTACTGGTTTTGGTGCTTCATTTTATCATCCTGTTGCATATGCATCAATAGCTGATCTTTACGAAGAGAAAAAAGGTATAGCTATGGGATTTAATACTGCATTGGGAATGATAGGCACTTCTATCACACCAATTTTTATTGTTGTTTTTAATAATTGGATAGGATGGAGATATTTTTTCATCATCTTTGGAATCATTGCTATAGCTCTTGCTCTATTTATGTTCTTTCTATTCCATTACATGATGTCTTACAAACGTACTGAAGAAGAGATGAGTGAACAAACAATAAACAGAAATAATGAACGCAAGGACCAATTGAAAAACTGGTTCAAGAAAGAACTGCTTGTTGTTTTAACTTTAATTATCGTTGTATGTTTATTCTTTTCAGTCTTCAGATCAGGAATATTTAGAATTACTAATCAATTCTTATCAATTATCTTTGTTGATTATTATGGTTTTAATCTCTTTCAAGCAGGATGGATTACAACAGTTATTCTAGTAATAGGAGGGTTAACTTCCATTGCTGGAGGTATGTTAAGTGACAGAGTGGCAACAACATTAACCATGGTTATATCAGCTGTTGGCTCAGCATTTATGCTACTTTTGTTAGTAATTCTAGGGAATGTAATTTCTGGAGTTGGAGCAATTGTATTGTTTTTCATATTTATTGCATTTTTATATTTCTCAGCTGCAGCGAGTACAAAATATGTTTCAGAAAATGTTCCACAAAAATCAAGATCACTAGCTTTAGGATTTTTGTTTGCTATACCAAATGCAGTAGCTGGAATCTTCCCATGGATATTTGGATTGATTTTAGATGCAAGTAGGTTTACAATGGGAATAACAGAAAATATAGCTATCTATCATGGAATAATTAACATCAATGGAAGTCATATCTGGGCATTTGCATTTTTGTTATTGTTAGCTATTGCTGCTTCATTTATGGTGTTATACTTGTTTAGAAGAGACTGGAAACTTGGAAGAATTAGTAGAAAGAGCAAGATTAAAGTGCTAAAATACACAGATGAAATCTAAAGTTAAGCTGGTTTTAAATGAGATATAGACTGCGTAAGTTTTATATAATATACTCTTCATCGATGAATAGCTAAAAAATATAAAGTGAAGAAATATGGCCGTACCAATTATACTAATTGTTGCGTTAATATCTGGATTAATCTCAATTTTAGCTGCGATATATTTCACTGTAATTGTGATGAGAGAAGATCGTGGAAATGAAAAAATGATTGAGATATCCGGTTATATAGAAACAGGTGCTAAAAGATTCATCAAAGTACAATACCTAGTTTTAGGTGTATTCGTCTTTGTGCTGTTTTTAGTGATATTATTATTCCTACCTTCTGAAATGACCTCAGGTGGTGTCCCAATCATAACTGGAGATCTAAATTGGGAACAAGCTATAGCTTATTTCATAGGTTCCGGAGCTTCAATGTTAGCTGGTTGGATTGGATTACTGGTAGGTGTAAAAACTAATACTAGAGCAGCTCAAGGTGTAACTAAAGGAATCAAAAAAGGATTCGATATAGCTTTCTTTGGTGGATCTGTAATGGGACTAGCTGTTGTCGGTGTAGCTTTAATCGGTGTAGCTGCTATCTACTGGATTTTTGCACCAGCAGTATCAGCAGATGTTGCTCCAAAGGTTGTGTTAGGATTTAGTTTCGGAGCCTCGACCATCGCACTCTTTATGAAATGTGGAGGTGGGATTTACACCAAAACCGCAGACGTTGGAGCAGATTTAGTAGGTAAAGCTGAATATAATTTACCTGAAGATGATATACGTAACCCAGCTACCATCGCGGACAACGTAGGTGATAATGTCGGAGATATTGCAGGAATGGGTAGTGATTTACTCGACTCTTATGTAGCATCAATTGTTGCTGCAATGATTCTAGCTTCTGCTTTTGCTTACTCTGGAAAAGAAGTGTTCTTTATTGTTCTTCCAATAGTGATTTCAGGTGTAGGTATTATCGCTTCGCTAATAGGTATTTTTCTAATCAAATACTTTGGTGGAGATAATCCTGGAAAATCTTTAAACAATGGAACATATCTAGCAACATTACTGTTCGCAGGTTTTGCAGCTCTTATCGTTTGGGGGATAACAACTCAAGAAGTAGATCATGTCGTTCAACTTTGGAAAGATTACTTTGCAGTAGTTTTAGGTCTTCTTAGTGGCATTGTAATAGGCTGGACGAGTGATTACTATACGAGAGATGATAAAAACCCAACGAGAAACATGGCGGGTGCAGCAGAAGAAGGTCACGCAGTGGTCATTCTCTCAGGATTCTCTTATGGTTTAATAAGTGTCGTACCACCAGCTCTAGGCATAGTAGTAGCTATGGCAGTATCATTCCTTTTAGACGGAGTCTTTGGAGTAGCTATGGCTGCAGTAGGAATGTTAGCTATTGTTGGAACAATCGTTTCTAATGATGCTTACGGACCTATAGTTGATAATTCCAGAGCTATTGCTGAACAAGGTGGATTAGGTGACGAGGTTATCAGACAAGCTGATCAACTTGATTCTGCTGGAAACACAGCTAAAGCAATTACCAAAGGATTTGCTATTGGAGCAGCTAATCTAGCAGTACTAGCGTTACTATTCTCCTTCGCTGAAGAAGCGGGAATAAAAGCTGCAGGAATTAATTTGCTTGATGTTAAGATTCTGATTGGTGCATTTATTGGAGTAGTAGTACCAGCATTGTTCTCTGCGTTACTAATACTTTCTGTACAAAGAAATGCAGCGAAAATGGTTCTAGAAATACGAAGACAATTTGAAACCAATCCAAAGATATTGGAAGGAACAGAACCAGCAGATTTCAATAAGACAATTGGAATAGCAACAAAAGGAGCTTTGATTGAACTAATACTACCAAGTATAATTTCAATAGCAGTACCAATAGTAGTAGGAATACTATTGGGAGTAGCAGCTCTAGGAGCATTCTTAGCAGGAGCAATTCTATCAGGATTTGTGTTCGCAATCATGATGGCTAATGCAGGTGGAGCCTGGGATAATGCCAAAAAGTGGATCGAAGATGGAAACCTAGGTGGAAAGGGAACAGAAGTCCATAAAGCTGCAATCACAGGAGACACAGTAGGCGATCCTTTCAAAGACACAGCAGGACCTTCAATTAACACTTTACTTGTTGTTATGTCCTTAACTTCATCAGTTTTCATGGGATTATTACTTATTCCTGGACTTAACGGTGGAGCAGGTCTTCTCCCTGATGTTTGGTTTGCTGAAAATGGTATCGGTGAGACCTGGTGGATAGTGACAATTGTAGTTTTTGCTTGTATTCTTGGAGCTATCTTAATTTGGGCTCTTATCAAAATATTTAGAACTAGAGAAGTTGTTCAAAAAATCTTAAAGAGAAGAAAGTAATCTTACTTTCTTTTTATTTTCTTTCATTTTTTCTTTGAAATAATTTTTGTTTCTTTATTAGGATGAGTATCTTTTAACAAGAAAGGTGCCCACTCTTTTTCTACTTGGTCTATATTTTTTTCCCAGTATTTTAAACGGTTACAAAACCAATCACATTTTTCAGCAATCACTTCTTCAGCATTTTTTTGTATGTTCTCATACACAAATGCTGTTAGTGCATACATTACAACACCAATCGCGTGTGTTTTTACATGAACAGTTCCTACAACATGCCCCATTGTTCGTGCAGTTGCTCGAGCTGCTGGATTTTCATCTCCTGCTTCAGTCGCAGCATTATGAGCTGCATGTGCTGCTTTCTTTGCAACAGGCATCTTTATCTGTCCAAAAGCCCAGGACTTTGCTGCTTCTAATGCTTCTCTTGGACGTTTATCATTTGGAAATTTGCTTTCAAAAATTGGGAGAACTCCTTCTGCACATTCTAAAGTCCACATGACCAAAGTTCTGCGCTTTTGGTTTTCTATCAGTTTTTTTATTGGTTGCAGAAAAGTACTATCTCTATTAACTAGAAGTTTTCTCATCCTTTTGTTGTATGAAAATTGTTTATTTATATTTTTATTTAGTAAAATTAGAAAAATTCCAGTAAGTTAAAAATCTTTAAGAAAGAATTTACAGTCGTTCATATACTTTAATATCATAATTCTCTCATATATTCTCAAGGGAAATGACTAAAAATGAGTAAGATTAAACCTTCTTATAGTATTTTCTCAAATGGAATTCCTTATGCTAAAATTGGTTTTGGAAAAAAGGTTATGCTCATCCTTCAAGGAGGACTAGTTAATGAAATTCCAAAGGGATCGGCATTTACTATGTTTGCAAAACCGTTCTACATGTTCTTGCATGAATATACAGTTTATTTTGTCACTAGAAAATCTAGATTACCTGAAAATTATTCTACTTTGGATATGGCAAATGATTATGCAAATTTAATCAATGAGGAATTTGATAGCAATGTGGATGTGATAATTGGCATTTCTTTTGGTGGATATATAGTTCAGCATTTAGCTGCTGATTATCCTGAAATGAGTAATTACTTCGTAATAGTTATGGCTTCTTACAAATGTTCAGATAAAGGAGTAAAATTTGTTTTAGAGTATTCAAGATATATGAACGAAGGGAAATCTGGAAAAGCATTTTCAACAATTTCAAATGTTTTTATACCTAATAAAGTTATAAGATTCTTTCTAAAACCTTTTTTCTATATCTTTGGAATATTCATGAAACCTGCAAGTGAAACTTTTAAACAAGATTTAGCTGTAGAAGTTAAAGCAGAAGCAAAGCATGATACTAAAAACAGACTAAAAGAAATAACTAAACCAACGCTTGTTATCTGTGGAGACAAGGATTTTTTTGTACCACTTAATCATCTTCGAGAAATGGAAAAACTAATACCGAATGCAACTGTGAAAATCTATGAAAGGGAAGGACACAACATAGTAAACAATAACAGATTTACTAAAGATATTGCTATTTTCATAAAAAAACAAGAAGTTGTCTTATGATTACTATTTCTGCTATTCAGTCCAGTTTTTAGCAATCAAAAGAATAACTTCAGTTGCTTTTTGCAACGCTTTAGTCGGAATATATTCTTTTCTTGAATGGAAAAGCATTCCTCCTGCGAACAGATTAGGTGTAGGTAGACCCTTTGCTGATAACCTTGCTCCATCTGTTCCCCCTCTTATAGCTGTGTGTTTTACTTCTAAATCAGATTCAATGATTGCTTTTTCAGCTTTTTCCACTACTTCAGGAAAAGGATCTAGAAAGACTTTCATATTTTCATAGCTATGAGTGAAATCCAATTTTATTGTCAATCCCTTATACAATTTTTCAAACGTATCTTTTAACGATTTCAAATATTCCATTCTTTGTTTGTTTTCTTCTTCTTTAAAATCTCTTAGAATCATTTTCGCTTCTGCTTTTTCTGCTCCACCTTTCAAATCGTAAAGATGATAAAATCCTTCTCGTTTTTCTGTGTGCTCTGGTGTTTCAAATTCTGGGATTTGACTAAGAAATCTTGCAGCAACATCAATAGCATTGATCATTTTGTTTTTTGCGTAACCAGGATGCACACTTAACCCTAGAAACTCGATTTCTGCTTTCCAAGCGTCAAAACATTCTATTTCTAATTGTCCCATTTCTCCTCCATCTAATGTATATCCACATTTGAGTTGTTTCATTTTTTGCATGTCTATCATCAAAGTTCCTTCTCCTATTTCTTCATCTGGTGTGAAACAGATGGTTATTGGCCCGTGTTTTAGTTCGGGATATTTTTTCCAAGCTGTTAAGGCTGCCATTATTTCTGCTACTCCAGCTTTATCATCAGCTCCAAGAAGAGTATCCCCAGATGCTGTGATAATATCTAATCCTATCATGTCTTTTAATTCAGGTGAATCTTCAATTGAAATAGTAAGCTCTTTATCATTTGGAAAAGTAATAACTGATCCATCATAATTTTTGTGTATCTGATATTTGACATTCCTTCCACTAGCTGCAGAAGAGGTATCCATATGAGCTAGAAAGCCAATAGAGGGAGTATCTTCATGTCCTTGACTAGCAGGTAAATCTGCATAAACATAACCATACTCATCGTGAATGACATTCATTAAACCAAGTTCCAGAAGTTCCTCTTTCAACAATTTTCCTAGTTCTAGTTGTTCTGGAGTAGAGGGGTGAGTTCCTGTGTTTTCTGAAGAAGTCGTTTCTAGTTGTATATATTTGAGAAATCTTTCTACAGCATTTTCTTGTATGAAATTTTGTATTTCTGTTGATAAATCCATTTTATTCGTTTGAATTACGATAACTAGCATTAATAAGTTTTCTAATTTTAAAAAAATTTATTATGATTTGTGCACTAAGCTTATTGGTAAAGTTGTCAGACTCAGATATATCTAATGATGAGCAAAAGATTAGTAAAATTCTTCATGATGCTTTTGGATGGGCTTTGACTAAAGATAGAAATTTGTTTGAGAGTATTTTCTCTAATGATGATGATTTTTTCTCTTATTTTCCTGATTCTCAAAGTACAGCTATGGGTTGGAATCAATTTGTGAAATTTCTAGATGAATGGATGGATCCAAGGAATATAGCTAAAGGATATGACATTAGAAACCTTAGAATAGTAATATCAGAGAATAAAGATATAGCTTGGTTCTCTGCCATTGTAGATGATGAAGGAGAATTTGATGGTAAGCCATGGGGATCAAAAAACGTCAGATGGACAGGAGTTCTTGAGAAAAGAGATGGAAACTGGAAAATCTGTCAACAACATCTATCTGAAGCTAATGATACAATATAAAATAAGAAACAAGAATTATATTTAAAAACATCTTTTTATCTCTTAGATTATGTTGGATGAAAAATACAATCAAATCTTTACTTTGAAAGATGGTAGAAAACTAGGTTATGCTGAATTTGGTGATCCTAGTGGAAAACCTGTTATTTATTTCCATGGTTGGTTAGGAGGGAGGTTAGATCCGTACGTTTGTGTTCTTTTTGAGAAAGAGATTGGTTGTAGGATAATTTCGGTAGATAGACCTGGGATAGGATTATCAGATTTTAAGAAGAATAGAACTATACTCGACTGGTCTGATGATGTTGTAGAATTAGCAAATCACTTGGGTATAGAAAAATTCCATGTGTTAGGTATGTCAGGAGGAGGACCATATGTTGCAGCTTGTGCGTACAAAATCCCAGAAAGATTGCTTTCTGCTGGGATTATTGGAGGGATGGGTCCATATGAAGAAACTAAAAGAATGTTAAAAAATCCCAATAGATTTCTCTTTGTTTTATTTGATAAAATTCCATTTTCAATAAAATTAATTCTTTATCCCATGTGGAATCGTTTTCTTAAAATGAAATTCGATGAAAAAGCAAGAAGGATGTTAGCACGACAAGGAAGTAGATTACCCAAACCAGATAAGGTATTTTATGAAGATTCGATATTTCAAGAATTTCTCTTAAATCATCTAAAAGACATATTACAACAAAAAACTAAGAAAGGTGCATTTACTGATGGAAAATTATTTACAAAACCTTGGAATTTTTCATTGGAGGAAATTTCTGAGGATTTGAAATTTTACATCTGGCATGGAGAATTAGATAAAAATGTTCCAATAGAGATAGGCAAATATTACGCTTCAAAAGTGTCAAATTCTACCGCTTTCTTTTATCCGGATGAAGCTCATTTATCAGTGTTAGTAAATAAAATAGAAGAAATAGTCGAAGTACTAAATCAATAATATAATCTCAAATGCTTGAATCATAATCTTATGAATTGTCTACTTCCGCAATTCTTACAACCTTTTATAGAACAATTAGAACAAGTAAGGACTCCACATTTGGAGCATTTTGAAGTAGCTACATTATCACAGGTAGGACATTTTTTGGTTTGTATTCTTGTTTTTAATTTAGTATAACCAAAAACAGATAAAGCGATTAATCCAAGAACACCAACTACTTCCGCAATAGTTATCAGAATATTTGATATATCTGATCCTCCGGAATTAATGGGACCTGGTCCTTCTTCTAAGAGATATTCTATTGCACTAGTCATTGCAGGTTTTGTTTCTTCATTTGAAAAACCACTATCTGTCCACTGAATAGACCCATCCTGATCTATTATGTAGAATGTGGGAACACTTCCAGTACCATATGCACTATTTATTAGTCCTCCTTGATCTAAACTCACTATCCAATCCATGTTTTCTTCTTGGCGGAAAGTTGATACAACTTCTTGTGTCTCGCTTTGATCAGCATCAACAGAAATTATACGTAGTTGACTTTGAGAGTATTGAGAGTTAAGTTGTATGAGAAAGGGGATAGAAATCTGACATGGTGAGCACCAAGTTGCAAACAAATCTAGTATAACTACAGTTCCGCGAAAATCAGAAAGTGAGTAAGTAGAACCAGAATCAACATCTCTAACTGAAAAATCAGTAGCTGCTTGTTTAATATCAAAAGCATAGGTTCCTGAGATAGTATCTGTTTTAACAAACGAAATCATTGGAATAGCTAGTAATATAACAACTAGCAATGACTTTCTTAGTAACATTATACAAAAAATGTCAAAGTATGATATTTGAATTTTATCGAATTACAAAAACTGACAACTGTTTAAAATTTTTCGTTGGAAATAAGTAGTCTTTTTATGTTAAACTAAATATGAATATATATGGAAATTTTTCCAATTGCTTGTGAATCTTTAGGAACAAGATCCTTCGCTCATTTTGTTAAAACAGAAAATATTAACATCTTAATAGATCCTTCTGTTTCTCTTGCACCCGTAAGATTCAAACTACTTCCTCATCCTTTAGAAGTAGCAGTAGCATGGAAATCTCGACAAACTTTATTGAAGTTAATTAAACACTCAGATATCATAATTCAAACCCATTATCATGGAGATCATTTTACTTTAGGAGAAAGAAGAATTTACGAATTTAGCAATAGAAAGGTTTTCAATCAAACCTATACCTCAGAAGCTCATATACTTGCTAAAGATCCTGAAAACAATTTAAATTATAATCAACAAAAACGTGCAAAATGGTTATGGAATAAACAAGGTTTGCATATCGATATAGCAGATGGTATGGATTATAAATTTGAACAAACAAAGATTAAATTTTCTCAAGCTGTCCCTCATGGTTATGATACTCAAAGAGGATCAGTAGTCGAAACCTACATCGAAGATTCAGAAAGCAGTTACCTCTATACTTCAGATGTAAGTGGTCCAGCTTCCAAAAATGCCTTGTCTTTTATGTTGGAAAGTAATCCTGATGTTGTTGTTCTAGATGGTCCATCAAGTTACCATCCAAACGTATCTAGAGAAGAAATTAATCTAGCTTATGAAATTTTATCTACTTTAGCTGAACAATTTCCTAAATTATACATAGATCATCATTTTCTAAGAACTTTAGATTGGAAAGAAATTTTGAAAGAAAGAATAGGTAAGGTTTTACCAGCTTTTAGTGAGCTGAGACAACAAGAACCTATGTTACTCGAAGCAAGAAGAAAAGAACTTTATCAACAGATTAGTTTTCCTAAAGATTTTCATTCAAAATTTCAATATGAAGGATATAGTACAGAATATTTTGAGCAATTATTAAAACAACAAAACTTAGAATCTTATTGGAATAATATTCTTGATTTCGCAAATAATGAAAATTAATTGAGTTTAGATTTTCTCCTTTTTACTAAGATAATGCTAACAACTAATACAGAAGTTAAAGCATAAAGAAAATTCAAATTCATAGAATTAGTTCCGTTTTGAACCTTTCCAGCATCAAACATGATTTCGTTATTGATTGGTTCTATGGTCGGAAGTCCCATAAAATTTTCTAAGTTAGGAACATATGCAATAGTAGCATTATCATAATAAATTTGTATTCGAAAACCTATTTGCATTCCTACAGGGAAATCTACTGTATAGTTTCCTTCATATCTTACAGATGTAGGACATCTAATTAAAGTGGGAATTTCATGCATTGAAATATAGACATAATCACACAAACATATCATGTCTTCAGTTATTTTGAAAAGGTATAACTTAGCAACTGAAACATTTGAGTTACAATCAAACTGTACCTTAACTGACATATTTTGACCATAAACTATAGGATTTGGTGAAAGCTCTATACTAGCTATCGCATATGGATATGAGCTCACTTTATCTATCGTTTGAGTGTTTATGAATGTCATTGAAAGAAATAGAATTAATAAGATAATGTTTAAATTTTTATTCATTGTAAATGACATTTATCTTAATAAAATAAAAATCTTTTAGAAAAATTAAGAGAATTATTTCTTAAGACTTTTCTTTTTTTTAGCTACAACAGATATGGATCCTATTGCTAAGATAGTACCTACAATTCCACAACATATTGTTTCATCTGTTGCATCTTGAACAGTGCCTGCATCGAAATAATAGAAACCAGTTAAAGGCTCTATGATAGCCATATCTTGAAATTCAGGTGTTTCTGGTACTATTGTTGCTGGAGTATCGTTAATATAATTTATTTTAATATGAAAACCAACTGTTGTCCCTGCATCATAATTTATTAAGAATATTCCTTCATAAATTCCTTGACTTGTCTCTATCATATCGATAGGAGATTCACAGAGGAAATCAGGAGTAATAGTACAGATTAAAAGATCCACTGATGAAATATTGGTTGTATCATAAAAAATTGCAGTAACTGTCATATTTTTTCCACTAATAAGTGGAGAAGGATTATATTCAATTGATAAGATACCATAGTCACTATTTGCGTAAACTTGGGAATTTACTAAAAAAGCTGTTACACATAAAACAATAAGAGGAATAGGCAATGATAATTTTGTTTTCATTTTCATTTTAACCACCTAAGAAAAATTCCAATAATAAATATATCCCTACACCAACTAAAACTACTCCGCTGATTTTCTTTATAATATTTGTACCCGCTTTAAGTTTCTGCAATATTGCATCTCTAGATACACTTATCAAAAGAGTTGCTCCTACCATTAAGAGTATTATAGTTATTGCAAAAGCAAGATAAGCAAAAACCATTTTCAAAACTGTTTCTTGTGCTGAGACTTGAAGACTAAAAGCAATAAAGATTGGAGCATTACAACCTAAAGAAGCTAAACCGTATCCTAATCCATATAGAAAAGTACTAGAGAATTTCGATAGATTAGAATCTTTTTCTTTGTTTTCTGACGATATTTGCTTTTTACGTATCCAACTAAGAACTTTAGATAATGAAAACTCTAATCTTGTGAACATTATAATTCCAAAAATTATGAAGATTCCCCCAATAATTGGAAGAGCATATACTAAATATGGAAGTATAGAGTTTCCAACTGCACTTACTGCTACACCTATAACTAAATAACTAATGAGAATACCAATTCCACTGCTTAAACCGAGTAAAGGATACAACCACATTTTACGTCTATTTCTCGTTGATTCTTTTCCTTCTGTATCTTCCTCTTCTTTTTTCACATCCATTCCGAGGATATGTGCAACATAACTTGGTAATAACGGAAATGAACAAGGTGAGAAGAACGAAGTGATAGCAACAACAATCGCAAAGCCAATAACAACTCCTTCGTAACTAGTTATTCCAATACTAACATTTTCACATTCAATAGTCTCAAGTAAAGCTGTTTTTAAGTCATTTTTTGGTATAATCCCCATATCAGAATAGGTTATATTTCCTTCAGCATTTATGATAATAAAAGTAGGAGTTTGCGAAACGCCATATTCAATTTGCATCCCATCAGGTGCAATCACAGAGATCCAAGTCATATTTTCAACTAACGCATGATTCTCTAAATCTGTAAGATTATCATCAATAACTATATCAACCGAAATGAGCTCAAATTTTCCTACCAATTCAGCATCATAATAGAGTTCATTGAGAATAGGGTTCATCGCTTTACAAGGAACGCACGAGATACTCATGAAATCTAATAAAACTGTTTTTGGCTCTAAATCAGATAAAGAAAAGACTGTACCATTTGTGCTTTGTAATACATAGTCAGGAGCAACAGTTAACTCTGTTCCAAATGATTGAATGATGAAGTATACTCCAACAGCTCCACCAATAATCAATATAGATGCGATTAGTATAGCAAGTTGACTCTTCTTCACACGCATGTGCAAATATAGTCATTTAAAAATCATTGGTTTTGAAAAAAAAAGTAGAAAAAAAGAGAGTGTTATCTTCTCTTTCGAATAAGAATAATAGTAATCAAACCCACTAAAATTGAAAGAGGTAAGAAAAGAGTAAAATTACTTTCTCCTGGAGTTTCTGTCTCTGAAGGTGTTGTAGTTGGAGGTTCTGCTACAGCTAAATCTTCAGTTACTTCATTGCCTACTGCATCGCGAACAACTATATGCGCTGTGAGTTCCCAAGGCATTACTTGTGAGTACAGTAATTCTGCTGAAGCTACCATATGAGTAACGTTGTAATTTTCAAAAGTTGCAGCTTTCTTGATAGTTGATCCTACCATGAACCAGACATCTTTCTTCAAAAATAAGAGATCTTCCTCTAAAGTTGCAAATACGGTAACATTGTATCTAATGTCAGAAACTTCATGCCATTCGACAGCTGTGTTGCTAATTGTTGGTGGACCAGAATCGATGTATTGAGTAACTGGAAGATAGTTCACAGCTGTCAAATTAGAATGATTCCAATAATCTTTGACATAAATTTGCAGTTCTAGATTAGCTAGTGGATAAAGGAATGATGGATCAAGTGTTATCGCTTGGTTGAAGGCATAATAACTCCCCATATCTTCATAATTAAGATGAAAAATCACTGCCTCACCATTTACAATCCTTAAATCAAGTTGTTTGATGTTTCTATCTTCATAAACCCATCCTGAAACATAGAATCTAGGATTGAATATAGATAATTCTGTTGTATTATAGAAAGTAAGATCTGTAAAATATGGAGTTACTGTGTCGTCTGGGAGTAGAGAACCTAATAAAGTTCTTACAGTAGCTTCATCAAATCCTATTTCTGAATAGACTACATGTCCTGTTTGATTGAGGATATACATTGTTGGAATAAATCCAGATCCATAATTTAGATGATCCCAAATAAGAGAATTATTTTCATCATACATAGGATCAGAACCTACAATCCAATCCATACCATAATTATCTCGGAATCCTGAGATTAGAGCTTCAGATTCAGAAGGGTCTACATCTATTGATATTAGTTGAAACATATTTTCAGGATACAATAAATATAATTCCCGTATTGTAGGAAGGGCAGCAATACAAGGACCACACCAAGTAGCGAAGAAATCAAGCATCACGATTTTTCCTTGAAAATCAGACAATGAATACTCAATATGACTATCGACATCAGTTATGTTAAAATCAGGAGCTAAAGTGTAATCATCAACCATATTTATCTTGTTCTCTTTACCATTTGAAGGCACAGTGGCGTTAATAGTTCCTAAGTTGTTTATTATGAATACAGGTAAAACCATAATCACAATTAAAACGAATACTTTTTTGTTCTTCATAAATTTCAAAAAAAACAGTTATATTTCAATTTTACCTTTAACAAAAAAATAATGTAGAAAAAAAAAACAACCTATAAGACATTTGATTTGTTTTATTCAATATAGTAGTTCTTATATAGGTTGGTGAGAAAAGACTATTGGTTGTGAGTAATTTGTTTTATTTCTCACAACCCTCCCTCCCTCATTCCATGTTTTGAGAGCATTCTTGTATTAGCTGTTTTAGAATTGAATCATGATTAGACCTTTCTAATTTCCATATTCTACTAATTTTTAATTCGAATAATTTTTCTATTTGATCTACTATTTGATGTCTCACGACAAAAAGTACTACTTTGACATTCGTTTCTTTTATATTTTCGAGAAATTTTTTAATTCCTTCAAACATTCCCTTTTTATCTGATTCAAGCCAAGCTATTTCATCAATTATAAGCATATCAGCTGTTCTTATTTTTGCTATTGATTCTCTAGCGAAGGTTAATGCTCTTACTGATAATTTGTAATCGCCTATTTGCTCTTCTATGATATCTCCTTCTTTCCAAAAAGCTTCTTGCTCTTTAGTTTCCAGATTTATGAAAGTTTTATATTGTTGTCCTCTAGAAATTATCCCTTTTACTTTTAATCCCTCTTTACTCAGAATTTTAGCTAATTCCTCAACCAAAAATGTTTTTCCTTCTCCCTTTTTCCCTGTTAAAATAAAAACTTGCATTCCTTTCTTACTCACTTGCTACAATAATATCTCTCCATGATTCGAGTATATGTACAAAACCTTTCGCTCCTGCATCTACAACATTTGCTTCTTTTAATACAGCCAGCATTTCTTTCGTTTGTGCTAAGGTAGTAATACTCGCTTCAACTAGTTTATTGATATATTCGATCCAATCAATAGCAGGATTTTCTTTAATTAACTCAATTGCTTTATCAGTGATTGCTGTCATCACAGTCAATATTGTCCCTTCTGTTGGATTCAAAACTGATTCATATGCGAATTCTGTTCCTTCCTTCAATGCTTCTGTAAAGGTAATTGGCGTTATAGAACCTGCAGTATCTAAATATTCTACTACTCCAATGAGAAATTGTGAGTAAATGACTCCAGAGTTTCCTTTTGCTCCAACAAAACTCCCTTTACTAATAGCATGAAAAATCTTATCACATTCTTCATCGGTTAAATTGGATACTTCTTTTACAATTGCTTGCAATGTAAAATAAATATTTGAACCTGTATCGCCATCAGGTATAGGAAAAACGTTTATTGCGTTGATATTTTCTTTTTCAATTGCAATATGTCTTTCGCTCTTTATCATCATATCCTTGAAAAGTATAGGTCGTATAACATGAGTTTTGCTCATCATAATCCTCACTACTGCATAATACTAAAAGCACTTTTCTTTAAAAATTTTGTTTAATGAATAAACTGAGTTTTCTTACCTTTTTCTTTTTGACTCATATCGTCAATTTTATGAAGTACTCCGCATGTGCTGAATTAGTTAATGGTGAATTAATTTGGTTCAGGAAGGTTATTGGGGCATTTACAAAAACATTGAAAATATGCCTTTAGAAAGATTTGATCCATTCAGAACAATAGTGAATGAGTTCGACACAAAAGTTGGTCATATGACACAGTTTTCTCCAATTAGAGGGAAACGACCTTTTGAATATGATGAAAGTTTTGAAGAAGTTTTTTACGGGACACCAAAAACCGACTCCTTCTGTAAAGTTGTTAAAGGTGAGTTACCAGCAGTTGTTCTTGCAAAAGACAAAGAAATTGTTGAGTATTCGTTGAGTGTCCACCCTATTCAGGAAAACTTCGAACAATATACTTCTATTTCAATAGTTAATCTATTTACTCCGATGGCTAGAGTGTTATATGATAATGTTAAACAGATAGATTCTGTGAAAGATAAGAGTGTGGGGATAGGAATTGTGCATCTTCCAACCAAACATTATGATAAATTAGCTGAAATACCTATTGAAGAAGTAGCCAAGCTTTTTGAAACTGCTCAATTAGCTCAAAAGAATAGTATCAAAGATCTAAAAGAGAAATACCAGACAGATAAACTAACAATAATGTATTTCTTCAACATAGGAGAAGAAGCAGGAGCCAGTATCGGACATCTTCACTGTCAAACATACATTTATGCAAATGATATCGGTCATGGTTGGACATCTTTAGGTTTCCTAAGTGTTCCAGGCTTTCATAAGAAGTTTAAGAATGATGAAAATTATTGTCTAGCTTGTGAAGTCGCAAATGATGGGGATAATGTGGTTGATCCAATTGATCAGCAGCTTCTTGTTGATCAACGAAAAATCTTTGAAAATAAGGAATGGGTAGTTCTAACAGCTTTCTCTCCCGAAAGAGATGGACAGCTGAGATTGATACCTAAAAGACATGTTTCTCAATTTATTGAATTAGACTCTGACCAAATTGCTGGATTAGGAGAAGCACTTGTGGTTGCAAACAAAGCTTTAGATCACTTTGTCAGTATGAGTAGTCCTCACATGAACTTATTACAAGATAGAAATGTTCTCTTCAGACAAGATAATGTAGGTTATAATTCTGGTATGCATCTCATGATAGATATCATTCCAATTCAAAGAATCGGTGGTGCAGAAATCATGGAAACTTATAGAATTGCTACCATCTTTCCTGAACACGTAGCTGATATTATGAGAAAAAGCTTAAAAGATAGAGACATAAGCCAACAGTAGAGGTTTATTTATGGCAGAAGAAGAGAAGGTTCCTGTTTCCTTTATACTCCACGCATATCAACCAATAACACAAAGGATCGAGATTTTGGAGAGGATAGTTAACAATTGCTATATTCCTTTCTTTGAAAATCTATCAAAGAAACCAAATACTAAAATAACATTAAATATTGCTGGTTGTCTTCTTGAAACTTTAGCTACAAAATATCCATATGTTTTGCAGCTTCTAGAAAAATGTATTTCAGCAGGACAAATAGAGATTATGGGATCAGCTTTCTATCATCCACTACTTCCATTAATTTCAATAGAGAATCAGAAATACCAAATAGGTAAACAAAAGGAAATTATTCAAAATATTTTAGGACTGAAATCGTCAGTTTTCTTCCCTCCAGAATTAGCTGTATCAGAAGAACTTTTACCGCAAATTGAAGAAAAAGGATATACGACTATAATTGTCCCAGAAAATATCAATTCTGTACCTTATGGTAGTAGTTTTATTTTAGAAAATGGGAAAACAGTTCAATTGATTAAGAGAGATAAAGATGCAAGTAACCATATATCCTTTAACCATTATAATCGCAATATTTCTAGTTGTGTTTTAGATTTACAAACTAAGTATAAGCAAACTCAAAAACCTATCATAATGGCAATGGATCTTGAAACTTTTGGAGAACATATGGCAGAGTATTATTATTTCTTCTTTAATCTCACAGATAGGATTGAAACAATGACACTATCTAACTGCCTAGATAGATATCCAATTGATACAGTGAGTGATGTTTTCATCCCTTCTTCGTGGTCAACCACAAAAGAGGATTTAGATAAATTTATTCCATATCCATTATGGGACCATCCATTTAATTCTATACATCAACTACAACACATACATCTCCGTCTTCTTCACCAGATTAAGAGGTATTTACTTGATGGAGATTGGACAGATGAATATCATGCAGCATACTACAGTTGTCAATTCTGGTGGGCTTCTAGAGATTGGTTTTCTGCAGATCTGATACATACAGGATTAAAATACCAAAGAAATGTTCTTGCAAAAATGATTGAAAGCCTTTCTAAAGACTCCAAACAAATAATTTTAAATCTCTCTAATGACATTATTCAAAAAATAGTAGACATAGTAGCACAATTAGGGGATAAAAATGAACATAGTGTTTATTTCAGCTGAAGTAGATCCTTTCTCCAAAACAGGAGGATTGGGAGATGTTTCTTCTGCTTTTCCAAAAGCAATGAAGGAGTTAGGACATGAGATAATAGTGTTTACACCATTATACAAGAAAATAGATTTAGAAGAACACAATATTAAGCTAGTTAAGAAAGATTTAACAGCTCCAATTGGTGACAAATTAGAAGTTTTCGAGTTATACGAATCAATCCTTCCAGAAAGTCAGGTACCGATTTATTTCATTAAAAACGAATATCTTTATAGAGAAGGAATTTATGTGGATGAAAAAACAGGTGAAGATTACGCTGATAGTCCTATCAGATTCTACAGTTTTTCACAATCAGTTTTCATTTCTCTTGAATTATTAGATTTTACACCAGATATAATTCATGCTAATGATTGGCATACTGGATTAATTCCATTTTTACTCAAGACTGAATATGTTAAAAAACCTCAATTTAGTAAGACCAAGACAGTTTTTACAATCCATAATATTGGTTATCAAGGAATTTATCCACTTGAAAAATTAGCAGAAGCTAAAATACCAGAAATTTACTATTCCGAAGATTGTTTGGGATTCTTCAACCAAATAAACTTCATGAAAGCAGCAATAGTATACACAGATATTCTAACAACTGTAAGCTCAAAATATGCTGAGGAAATTCAAACCAAAGAATATGGAGATGGACTAGAAAAATTCATTGAAGCACGTAAAGAAGATTTATATGGTATTGTTCATGGTATTGACCTCACTGTATGGAATCCAAAAATTGATCCTCTTATAGTTCACAATTATGATTCAAACAAATTTAAAGGAAAATCAGAAAATAAAAAGTATTTACAAGATAAGTTAAACATCAATGTTTCAGATAAGCCGCTAATTGGAGTAATTTCTAGAATCGCTACACAGAAAGGATTAGATCTTATATTAGAGAAATTTGATGACATTATGGACCTTAAAGTTCAATTTGTGCTCCTTGGTACAGGTGATTCAAAATTAGAAAAGAAAATAAAATCAAAAGAAAAGAAGTATGAAGAAAATTGTTCAATTAATATTGAATTTGACAATAGATTAGCTCATCAGATAGAAGCAGGAGCAGATTTCTTCTTAATGCCAAGTATTTACGAACCATGTGGATTAAACCAGATGTACTCTATGGTTTATGGAACTATCCCAATTGTGCGAAATACTGGTGGATTATCAGATACTGTAGTAGATTTTGTAGATGATCCTGATAAAGGAAATGGATTTGTTTTCGAAAATGCAGATGCTGAAGAACTATTCGAAGAGATAAAATTAGCAGTTAGTTTATATTATAACGATAATGCAAGTTTTGTGAAATTACAAAAACGAGATATGAATCAAGATTTTTCATGGAATCATGCTGCTAAGAATTGGCAAAAAGTCTACGAAAAAGCACTAATGAAGAGATGGAAAAAGAAATAATTAGTTTTTATGTAAAATTGATGATATAAAGATTAGTTGTTTCTATAATTTTCTCAAACATCAGAAAAATATTTATTTTAGGTTGCAATTAATACTCTAGTATAAAAAACCTAAAGTGTGATTTTTAGTGAAAGAGAGAAAAACTATTTATGTCATTATAATTATTTTAAGCAGTTCATTATTTTTTAATATAAACTCCAGAGAATTGGTGGAAGTAAAAGCAGATACGATGGGAGTACAGTTAGAATGGGCATTCCCAACAGGTGGAGAAGTAAAAAGCTCTCCAGCAGTAGCAGATTTAGATTCAGATGGTATTATGGAAATAATAGTAGGTTCAAATGACAATAAAGTGTATTGCTTGAATTCAACAGGTGGTTTAAAATGGGCATTTCAAACATGGGAAGATAGATTGAAACATTCTTCACCATGTATAGCAGATATAGATGGAGATAATGAATTTGAGGTTCTAATAGGAACCTATAACGTCAGTACAGATTATGGAACTCTCTATTGTATTAACGCTAATGGGACATTGAATTGGATGAATGTAGGTTATAGGATATATTCTACTCCAGCTGTAGCGGATTTAGATAACGATGGGACACTGGAGATATTGGTAGGGAGAAGTAGAGCAACTAGTGGAGGATGTTTACAATGTATTGACCATTTTGGTGAAGAAAAATGGTATTACAATTTACCAGGGAATTCCTTTGGTTCTCCTTGTATTGCAGATTTTGATAATAACGGAATATATGAAATTATTATAAGCTCAGCAGTAGATGGTATTGATTGCTTAAATTGTTTAGATATTAATGGCTCGCTAATTAGGAACTTTTTCCCCATTCCTGCAGGTACTTATGTGTATTCAACTCCAACAATAGCAGATTTAGATGGAAATGGGGATACTGAAGTAATGGTTAATATTTTGTCTGAAGTGAATGGAGCTTCTGGATTGTGGATATTTTCTTCTTTAGGTGTACCAAAATATTATAGTGAGTATTTTTATTTGAATTTATCTTCACCTGTAGTTGCTGATATAGACGGGGATGATTCTTTAGAAATTGTTTCATGTAGTTTGAATCAGTATGATCACCATGGTGATATTCTGTTTTTTAATAACCAAGCTCAAAAAGAGCATCAATATGCTACTGGAGCTAATATAGAAGCTTCTCCTGCATTATCAGATCTAAATAATGACGGTAAATTAGAGATAATTGTAGGTTCAACTAACAATAATCTCTATTGTGTAAATCATACAGGTAATTTAGAATGGATGTTCAGCACCAATGGTAGTATTGAGTCTTCAGCATGTATTGTTGACGTAAATAATGATGGGAAAGTTGAAGTTCTTTTTGGTTCAGATGACACTAATCTATATTGTTTATCTATAGTAAGTTCAATTTACTCAGGAACTCAAAGATGGTGGGGATATTTAGGAAATGCCGCAAATACTGGCAATATTGATAGTGATGGAGATTATTTATGTGATTACATGGAGAATTTTTATGATTCAAACAGATATATTACAGATACAGATTCAGATGGACTGGAAGATGGATTAGAAGTCTATCTCTATATAACTTATCCAAATAGAATAGACTCAGATAATGATACGTTAGAAGATGGGGATGAAGTACTTATTTATGGTACGGAACCAAGGAAAAAAGATTCAGAAGATGATGGTTGTCCGGATGGATGGGAAATTCAATATTCTTTGAATCCGTTGGCAAATGATTCTAACTTAGATCCAGATGGGGATGATCTTACTAATCTAAACGAATTCATTCTTGGATGTAATCCTAGAGATGAGGATTCTGATGATGATAGTCTTTTGGATGGAGAAGAAGTGAATATATACTCTACAGATCCACTAGATGATGATTCGGACTCTGATGGTCTTTTAGATGGAGAAGAAGTAATTGTTTTTCACAGCAATCCAAATCAAAATGATACAGATTTAGACGGTATAGAGGATTGGGATGAAGTTTATCTTTACTATACTAATATAACTAACAGTGATACAGACAACGACGGTTTAATCGATGGAGACGAAGTCTTCAAATATTCTAGCTCCCCTTTAAATCACGATACTGACAATGATGGTTTATCAGATAGAGAGGAAGTTATTTTTTATAACACACTTCCCTATGACAACGATACAGATAAAGATGGATTACTGGATGGATGGGAAATAGTTTTCTATTTAACAGATCCCTTGGATGAAGATTCAGACAACGATGGATTTTCAGATGGTGTAGAAGTTCTTGCAGGTTCAGATCCTCTTGATTCTGAAGATATACCTACAGAACCTACAGAAACCGAAGAAACATTTTTCTCTAGTTACTTATTAGCTATATTATCACTTTGTGTTTACATAATGCTCTATCAAAAACGAAGAAAATTAAAAAACGATTTATGAGCTAGTATTAATGAAAAGATGGAAGAAAAAAAACTATCTTCTACTTTTCAAACCAAAGATAAACATCCTGTTCCCAAGCAATACTATCTTCTTTTTCCATCTTTTCTAGGTTTCGAATAGCTTGCTCATTAATTCTACCATCTTTATATTGTTTCAACAATGAATAAAGTTTCTTGAAATTGGTATAATGTAATTCAATCCTTTTTTCTGCATAATCTCGAGCAGCCCAAGTAGAAATTAAGAATTCCCAATCTGATGATGAAAGAAGTAATAATTCTCTCCCCATTTGATTGATAAGTCTTTTTGCTAAATTGAAATCTTGATAATAGGTTTCTTTGAATTCTTTCAAAGCCTTTAGATAAAGATCCTCACATTCATAGACATATTTCCAGCAATAAGCTGTATCATCGTTTAACCAAATCCAATGAAAATTACCTTTACCCCAAGATCCTTCAGGAAGAGGAACATAAACATCTTTATCGGATGGATATCGTTCTAGATAAGTTTTTGTGGTAGTTGTAGCTATTTCGTCATCTTTATTCACTTTCATAATTAGTCTTTCTAGGAATCCTATGGCTTCAAACCACCAATGACCAAAAAGCTCAAAATCATACGGACAAACAACTACTCCTGGTTTTTCCAGTTGTTGATAAGTTTGTAGAAGACTTTCTTTGACTACATTAAAGAAATGATCAGAATTTTCATCTAAACGTTCTACTACTTTCCTATGGTCATACACTTCTTTCTTACCTAAGTCTACATCTTTTCCAGTTACTCTCCAATATCTATTTCCAGATGGCCAATGCTTTTTATGGAACTCCAAGTAACAACCATCTCCTGGAAAACCGATATCACCTGACCATACTAAAATCCCAGTTTTATCATCTCTGGTAAAGAAATTAACTTTATTTTCATAATTCTCAGTTCCTCCAACAAGATATGGTCGATAAAGCGAATAATCTTTGTGAGTTAAATTAGGCTTTTGTTTTTCAAATTGTGTCCATAATTTCTTCAATGCATCAAATTTATCTAGATATGTTCCAATACCTTCACCACCTCTCAATAATGGTGTATCAACCAGAAAATAGTTGATATCATGTTTAGCAAGGTAATATTCAATCCCTTGTCTGTCGAACTCCTCTTCAGTCAAAGGATTTTTCCATCTATATGTAGGACGATATGCGAGTTCAGGTAACCATATTCCTGCAGAATCTCTTCCCCCATACCTATATTTATAGATACTTTGTCCTCCTTTAATTTGAGCATTTACTGTCTCCTCTTTTCCTAATAAAGGGAGATACCCATGAGTTAATCCACAGGTTATTATCTCTATTGCACCTTTATCCTGTAAAATTTTGTAACCTTCTACCAAGTCTTTATTAAACCTTTCAACGAATTGCTCCTTTACAGAAGAGTAATATCTGATCCACCTCTCTGCTAGTTGGGCAATTTCAGGTTCTCCCATCCAATTGAAATGATCTTTGTCTTTATAACTTTGATCAATCCTTTCATTCAGATAATTTTCAAATCCTCCTTTGAATCTTGGATGTGCTAATTGTTCAGTTAATACTGGTGTAATTCCCATGGTTAGCATATTTGAGAAACCATTTTTCTCATAAAGATTTGTCAACATTGTTAACGTTGGTGTATAGGTTTCAGCTGCAGCCTCTAATAACCACACTTCTCCATGAGGCCATGTACCTTGTTCTAAAACCCAAGGTAAGTGTCCGTGTAAAACAAAACTTAGATAACCTTTAGTCATTATTATCTGCTTATATTACCTATTCTTTAATGTTTTTAAAAATAGACAAAATATCAAAGAAGGTTATGTGGATAGTTTGAACGAATATTTATACTTAATCCACAACTTAAACAGAACTTCTCGTTTTTAGGAATTGTTCTTCCACATTTCAAGCATACATTGACATTTTCTTCGTTCTCTTTGCGTTCTTTCTTCTTCAAGATAGCTCACCGTCGAGAGTTTCAACCATTAACATTGTTTCATTCATAATTGATTCCCGTTCTTCTTTGTTCTCTGCACACACTCTAACTGTTAACTTTGAAGGTATAATTGTACTAAAGATATGACTCCATTTTCTTTTATCGTGCAGTATCTTTACGCCATTTAGAGTATTTATTATCATATTTTGATTATCACTCTCATAAATCTTTTTTAAGAATAAATCTGGATTCGAAACCAAAGAATAAGGTCTTTCTTCATAATTTTCCCTATCACAAATTTTCCGATCTTCAACAAATGTTGAAAAGTATTTGTGTTTCTCATTTCTTGCAAATGAGGTAAGTAATAACAAAGTTGATGCAAAAGGTTCTGACTCATTAGAAATTGTTGGATGGATATAATTTCCTTGTTCATTTGCAGCAAATATTGCTCTTTGGAATTGCATTGTTCTTGAAATTTCACCTGGATATTCATCAGCAAAATAGGGTTCAAGGTTATTTTCTCTTAACCAATTTTCCATATTCCAAAGAGAATTTGAGAGAACAACTTTTCCTTTTTGTCTTCCTATCATTTTATCTTGTAAGAGTATTGAAATAATATCACAGGGTTCTATAATTCTTCCGTGTTCATCTAGAAAAATTGCTCTTGAACCACTTGGATCAAAAGCTACTCCTAAATCTGCATTGGCAGCAACCATAGTTCTTGAAAGTATTGATAAAGAAGTAGGACTAGGGAGTGATGGAGGGATTTTTGATGGTTCAAATGCATTTAGAGTCAGAACATTACAACCATCATGAGCAAGGATATTAGGAAAAACCTCAGCTACAGGCCCAAAAGCGCAATCAACTACAACAGAAAAATTTTGTTTTCTTATCGTCTCTGTCACAAAAGCAGAATTCAGTGCCGCACTATACAAATCATTTGCTTGTGTCACTGACAATATATCTGCAATCTTATCATAGGAAACACGAACTATGGGTGTTGTTTGAATTCTTTCTTTAGAGTAAATGTCTTGAAAAGGAAGTTCAATCCCAGTCTGGTCAAAAATTCTGATGTTTATTTTATCAGTAGTTCTATGAGCAGCTGCTAAATGGATTCCTGCATGTGCGCTAAATCGTCTTAAAGCAAATTGTACTACAGGTAAAGCAGCAGCATGTAAATCAAAAACCGATGTGCCAACACTTATTAAACCAGCATTAAAAGCTCGACTTATCATCCTAGTGTCTTTTCTGTAATCACGAGCAGATACAACAACAGCTTCTTCTCCACCTAAATAAGTTCCAAGAATTTCTCCTAAAGTAGAAGCCTTATCAGGAGATAAATCAAAAGCTGTTCCTGCGAGTCTATTCTTTCTGTTCAAATTAGAAAAATCATAATTATTATCCTGCATCTAATATAGAGTAATAGTTACATTTTTTAAATGTGTTTGAACAAGATGTTATTTTCTTCGTTTGCGTTGTACCAAATTAACAATATAAGGAATTATAAGAAATACGCTAACTAAAGAAAATGATGATTCATCTGTATTGTTAGGAATGGTGGACGTCTCAACAGGATTTAATGGGAAGATATCAACAGAGTAAGCACTACCTGCTATCGTATAATGGTATCCATTAATATTAGACCACCAGTTACCTTCAAACGTTTCGATGTCGTACCACGTATTATTATACCCGTCATCGCTACATTGAGATAATCTGCCTGTTTCGTCTTCTATTTGATTTTTATTGAATATATTATGATGTATTAAATTATGATCCGAATTTAGATCCAAAGAAATTGCATATACCTCATTACCAGCAAAAGTATTATACAGAAAATGTCCATATGTTGATATTTGAGCTTTCACTCCATAGAAATTCAAGCTTATATTACACCATAAAACATACACTCTATAAGAATTCAGTATGAAAATTCCATCATAAGTTGCGTTCTTTATTATACAGTTTAGAACATTTACATTTTCCGATAATCTAAGATATATTCCGTAATCAGCATCAAATGCTTCTACATAAGAAATAGTACATCTATGAAGTTCGTAAAAATACATATTCAAATCTGTATTATTTGAGATAAATGAGTTATTTATTAAGACATCATCATTTCCTATAAAATATAAACCAAAACCATTAAAGCTTATCTCACAATTGTTTATTTCTATCTGGTCTGAATTCAAAGAATATAAACCAACCAATTGATTAGAATTCATTATACAGTTATCTATATGTATATTTTCAGAAGAACTAGAAATAATTGCTTCAGAATTTCCATTGAATGAGGATGAGATTATACTGATATTTTGGTTGTCAATCAAATTTAAACCAACTTCATTATTATTAACGATACTATAGGAAATTTCAATATTATGACAGAGTGCAACAGTTATTGCAGTTTGGGTGTATTGTATATTTTGATTTATTAATACTACATCAGAACAATTAAAGAAGATTAGTTGTCCATATTCAGGTTCAGAAAGTGTAATTGAATCTTTTTCAAAGAAGTATCCAAGTTTCTTACCATTTATCATGTTGTTTTCTATTATTAGGGTCGAAACTGCTTCTAGTTCAATTTCATCAACTGCAACACCAGTGTAGGTAAAATTGTTTTCAGTTATTGAAACATAAAAAGAATTCGTCAACACAAATCCACTGCCACCTACATAATTAGTGAAATTATTTTTAGTAATCTCAGTATAATTGGAATTTTGAATTAGTAAACCTGCTTGGAAATTGTTTTGAAATTCATTATTTTTGAATATACAATTATTTGAACCAAAACTATGAATTCCAATATAGTTAGATTCAATTTTTAAATTCTCTACTAATATAAAAGAACAATTCATCAGATAGAGAGCTCCAATATCATTAGAGTTAATCGTTAGAGAATATGAATTTGTATGATAAATGATAGATTTCTTGTTTATTCTATTACCTAACAATTCAAATTTTAAATAATCAAATAAGTCATCTTCGTAGATAGCAAATTTGTTGTTGGAGAGAGAATTATTATATAATTTAGATCCTTTAGCTCTCTGAGAAAGAAATCCAAATTCCTCATTATCACTTAGAAAATTATTTGTATAAGTACAGTTAGGTGAATCGAGTTCTACATTAATTCCATTATTGAAATTTCTAGAGCAATTATTATCGAAAATAGAGCAATTTTCAGTTAATTTCACATTGATACCATTAATATTATAGCTGCAAGTATTATTTTTCACAAGCAATCCTGAACATTCTTGTAAAGATATACCATTTCCTTGTTCACTGTTGCTTATTACATTATTTGTGATATTTCCATATGGTGAGAAAATTTTCCTTAAAACAATGCCACCATATGTACAAGAATCGATAAAACAATTTTGGATTACAAAATAATGATTCGGATTATTAATATAAATCCCATAATTTTCATTTTGAATTGATAAATTCTCTATTCTGAAAGGATCTTCCAAAGTTCCATTTCCCGGAAAGTTATATTCTAAAAGATCAATATCTGAGTAAATAATTATTGAATCAGAATTTACTAATGTTTTAATAGAAAAATTGTTTTTTTCAACGATTTCTTTGTCATATATGGTAAAAGATTGAAAATTAACTGAATATACCGATATTAAAGTCATTATTAATAAAATAGAAATTATTGAAATTGCTGATTTTCTCATTTCTTTCAACTACTAATTATACAGCCATATCTTCATACATTTATATAAATGACTGATTAAACTGATTAAACTGATTAGTTGTTTTTTCTCCTTTTATCATTGGAATAAAATATCAGTCTTAATGGTATTATTAGAATGAGAAACAATATCAGTGAAAAAGAAGTTTTTTCTGTTTGGTTATTACTAGGTGTTATGATGAAAGGATTAAGAGGGAAAACATCAATTGAACTTGAAGAACCAGCAATAATATAAGTAGAACCTCTAATGTTAGACCACCAGTTACCTTCATATGTTTCAGTATCGTAAAAAGTATTGTTATAACCATCATCCCAGGCTTGAGATAACAAACCAGTTTCATCATCTAATCTATTGTCTTTGAACACATTATGATAAATGAGATTATGGTTTGAATTAACATCAAAAGAGATTCCATACAATCTGTTTTGGAAAAAAGAATTGTATTTGTATATTCCATAGGAGGAATTTTTAACTTTAATTCCATATGAATTCAAACTTATGTTACTCCACATAACATTGACTCGATTAGATTCAAAGATATATATTCCATCAGAGTAAATATTTTTAATATCACAGTTTGAAATATAGCACAAATTTGTGGTTTTCATATAGATTCCATTATCACTGTTGTTTATATCTAAGTAAGTAAGATAACAATTACTAATATCACAGAGGTATAAACTGTAATCTCTGCAATCTGCCAGCACAGAATTAGAGATATAGATATTGGAATTTTGCTCAAGATATAAACCATACCCGCAAGAACCAATATTACAGAAAGAGATTTTTGTATCATTGGAGTTTCTAATATCTAGTGCAGAAACAAGTCCAAAAAAGGTAATATTATTTATATTGATTATTGAACAATCAGAAGCAAGAATACCGTAATAGTTGGATCTGAGTTTACAATCATGAATTGTTATATTTTGACTTCGATCCATGATCATTCCAAAATCTGAATAATCAATCGTACAGTTTTTGATTATAAAATTCATTGATTCTATAATAGAAATAACATTTTCTTTGTGTTGTATAATCTGGTCAGAAATTGTAACATTAGAACAATTATAGAATATCAATTGACCATATTCTGGTTCATTTAAAGAGAGATTGTGTTCTTTATAGAAGTAGCTAAGATTAGAGCCATCTATCTTATTATTTTCAACTGTGATTGTTTCTATAATAGTGCTATCTATCTCTTCAAAATATATTCCTTGCCAATTAAAATTATTCTCTTTTAGTAGGATGTAGTAGGAATTAGTCAGGCTAAAACTTCTGTAATTGCTTGAAAATGTATTTGAAAGGATAACAGTAAAATTTGAATTAATAAGTTTCAGACCGTTTAGAGTATTATAACTGAACAAATTGTTTTGATAAGTACAATTACTACTTTCATAACTAAAAATACCTATTGAATTATCTTTAATAACTAAATTCTCAATAAAAACTTGCGTACAATTAATCAGAAACAAATTTCGACATGAAGTGTCGTTAAATACGAAATTGTTCAAGTTTTTAAGATAAGTAATGTTTTTACTATTGAATGTATTCCCTAGAATTTCATATTTTAAATAACCTTCCAAAGTATTTTCATTAATAATAAGAGAATTATCCAACAAAATATTATTGTATACAAAAGAACCTCCAGATTGACTAAACAGTATTCCAAACTTAACATTTTTTTGAACCAAATTATTTTCGTAGAAACAATCAGAAGAATCAGCTTCTGCAAGGATTCCTGCATTTCTGTTGTTAAGGCATTTATTGTTAATTATTGAACAGTTTGATGAATTTTTTATTCTAATACCATTATAATTTTTGGAAAATGTATTACTTGTTACAGTTATACCTTGACAGTTTTGTAAGCAAATACCATCTGATGGTTCATCATAACCATAAACTCCATTATTTGATATATTACCGTAACCTGAAAAAGTGTTTTGGATACTAATTCCGACTAACCAAGGTGAACCAATTAAGCAGTTTTGTATAATAAAATAATGTTCAACTCCACTAATTAAAATCCCATATTGTCTGGGAATAATTGAAAAATTCTCAATTCTAAAAGGATCTTCAAAGGTTCCATTTCCAGGAAAGTTTCTAGCAACAAGTTCACCATCATTATAGATAAGAATAGGACCTGAACTTACCAACTTGTTAATAAAAGTCTCAGAAGTAAATGAATCAGAATTTTTTTCTATTAATTCTTGATCAGAAATTATTAAAATGTCAGATAATATAAGAGATAATATAATAGTAACAAGAAATGAAATTTTTAATCCTCTCATATCCATATCAAACTCTTGTACAAAAATTATCCTTTTACACAATTAAATATGTATCTACAAAAGTTAATTCTGATTACTTTCTTTAAACATATTCCAAAAATCTAGTTTTGAAAATAAAGTTGGAAAGTTCTTCTTTTTAGCAACTAATATTAAAATAAAGAACGCTAGAGAGCAAATTGCAGAAAGCACACAAAACTCGCAGAAAAACTTTATCACAAAAATCTCAATAATTGTCAAGTATATCGAGAATATAACTCCCACTAATCCTGCTACAGGAAGAAAGAAACTCAACCAATATTCATTTTTTGTATATAATGCTAAAAATAGAATTCCAATAACCACTATGAAAAATATACACCCTAATAAGCTAACAGGGATTCCATTTCCTGGTGGTAATTTTGAATAAATACTCTGGCCAACAGTTGCACATTGAAAAACACCAGCATTAATCAAGCAAGCAAAATAACCTGTAAACTCCATATAATAAAGGTACAACGCATCTAGAAAACCAATTAAAGATACAATCACAGATATCTGTAGAAGCAAGTTTTTAGGCTTTTTGTCGGTCATTTTTGTAAAATTAAATAATAAATTATATAAAGGATGTTAACAATTGTTAATATTGGTAATAACTTATCGAAGGGGTTCATATTGCCATTAAAAGAAATAGAATGCTTGAAATGTGGGACTATTCTAAAAAAGAAGGTTGGGGAAGCTATCAATTTAACTGAAAATCCCAAGATCATCAAAGACATAATTGAAGGGAAAATTAACTTTTCTTATAGCCCAAACTGTAAGACAAAAATTGAACATAAATCTCATGTATTACTTACTTATCTTGATCCACCAAGTTGGATTTGGCTAGTATCAAAAAGATTTCAAAATCCTGAGTATTGTGAAGAATTCTTTACTTCTGTACTTCCACCAGGATCAGCAGAATTTATTGATCAAGACATGGTATTTGTGGAATTTGGAAAACCTTGTGAAAGTTT